>CBCSVJ010000027.1:0-8317 GCA_965143545.1 uncultured Haemophilus sp.
TTGCTGAACGATATTGTGGCAAATGCATTGGCGAAATTGCCAATTCCAAAACCAATGCGTTGGGCAGATAAAACCGTGCAATTTATTCGTCCAGTTCACACCGTGACTATGTTGTTAGGTGATGAGTTAATTGAAGGCGAAATTTTAGGTGTAGCAAGTGCGCGTACTA
Organism: uncultured Haemophilus sp.; assembly: GCA_965143545.1. GTDB lineage: Bacteria > Pseudomonadota > Gammaproteobacteria > Enterobacterales > Pasteurellaceae > Haemophilus_D. The sequence goes on from CBCSVJ010000027.1 coordinate 170, forward strand.
TTCGCGGTCACCGTTTCTTAGGCGAGAAAGAATTTGAAATTCAACATGCTGACCAATATCCACAATTATTGCGTGAGAAAGGTTCTGTGGTAGCCGACTTCAACGAGCGTAAAGCTGAAATTCTTGCAAAATCGCAAGCAAAAGCGACCGCACTTGGCGGCGTGGCTGATATTGAAGAAAGCTTGCTTGAAGAAGTGACTTCATTGGTGGAATATCCAAACGTTTTAGCGGCAAAATTTGAAGAACGCTTCTTAGCGGTGCCTGCGGAAGCCTTGGTTTACACCATGAAAGGCGACCAAAAATATTTCCCAATTTATGACAAAGAGGGCAAATTATTACCGCACTTTATCTTTGTATCTAACATCAATCCTGAAGACCCAACGGCGATCATCGAAGGTAACGAAAAAGTGGTTCGTCCACGTTTAACCGATGCGGAATTCTTCTTCAAAACGGACTTAAAACAAAAACTGGTTGATCGTTTACCACGCTTAGAAACGGTGTTATTCCAACAACAACTGGGTACATTAAAAGACAAAACAGACCGCATTGAGCAACTTGCAGGCGAAATTGCAAAACAAATCGGTGCAGACGAAGCGAAAGCAAAACGTGCAGGTTTACTGTCAAAATGTGACTTGATGACCAACATGGTATTCGAATTCACTGATACACAAGGTGTAATGGGTATGCACTACGCTCGTCATGACGGTGAAGATGAAGAAGTCGCAGTAGCATTAAACGAACAATATATGCCACGCTTTGCGGGGGATGAATTACCTAAATCACTCGTGGCAAGTGCGGTCGCTTTAGCGGATAAATTTGATACCTTAACGGGTATCTTCGGCATCGGACAAGCGCCTAAAGGAAGTGCAGACCCATTTGCATTGCGTCGTGCGGCATTAGGTGCGTTACGTATTATCGTAGAGAAAAATTTACCACTAGATTTAGAAGATTTAGTGAAAAAATCAGCCGCACTTTTCGGCGATAAACTCACGAATCAAAACGTGGTTGCCGATGTGGTGGATTTCATGCTCGGCCGTTTCCGTGCATGGTATCAAGATGAAGGCATTGCGGTGGATGTGATTCAAGCGGTATTGGCACGTCGTCCAACTCGCCCAGCTGATTTTGATGCGCGTGTACGTGCAGTATCACACTTCCGCACTTTAGATTCAGCGGAAGCGTTAGCGGCAGCAAATAAACGTGTAAGCAATATTTTAGCTAAAGCGGATGCTGCAATTGGCGAGATCAATTTGACCGCTTGCGTAGAGCCAGCAGAAAAAGCCCTTGCTGAAGCGGTGCTTGCATTACGCACTGAAGTACAACCGCTTATCGCACAAGGCGATTACACTGCGGTGTTAGATAAATTAGCGAACTTACGCGCACCGGTAGACAGCTTCTTTGATAACGTAATGGTAAATGCGGAAGATCCAGCATTACGCCAAAACCGCTTAGCGATTTTAAATACGTTACAAGGCTTGTTCTTACAAGTGGCGGATATTTCGGTATTGCAATAATGAATCTAAAAAAGGATGGTCAATTTTCCAACGACCATCCTTTTGTATATAGACTTCAAATGATTATTTCTCTATAATCAACCGCACTTTCCCCCTTTAGCTCAGTCGGTTAGAGCAGGCGACTCATAATCGCTTGGTCGCTGGTTCAAGTCCGGCAAGGGGGACCATTTATCGAGATCGCACTATGCGGTCTTTTTTTATATTTAAAATATTTTAGGAGTTAACTATGGCTGCGGAAGGAGCGGGTGATCTAATCCGGGTTGTGGCGCTATTGGGTGCTGCAGTTGTTGCCGTGCCGTTATTTAAACGCATCGGATTAGGTTCTGTACTAGGTTATTTAGCGGCTGGATTAGTTATTGGGCCTTTTGGATTGCATATTATTCATGATCCACAAGCGATTATTCATCTTGCTGAATTTGGCGTCGTGATGTTTTTATTCGTGATTGGGCTTGAAATGAAGCCTTCTCATCTTTGGAGTTTGCGTCGTCAGATTTTTGGATTAGGTAGCTTGCAGGTTGTTATTTCTGCGGTACTGATGACCGTTGTAGCGACTCAATTTGGTTTGTCTTGGGAAGTGGCTTTTGTTTGTTCATCGGGTTTTGTTTTAACATCGACAGCAATCGTGATGCAGGTACTTGGGGAACGTAAAGCTCTTTCAACAAAACCGGGTCAAAAAATTGTTTCAATTCTATTATTTGAAGACTTGCTAATTGTACCTTTATTAGCGGTGATTACATTCTTATCACCTTTTGAACGTGAATCTCAAATCGTTTGGTGGCAGTCTGCGCTTATTGCGATGGTGGCATTAGGGACGTTGGTTTTCATTGGGCGTTTTATTCTAAATCCAGTCTTCAAAATTCTCGCTAACTCTAAAGCACGCGAAGTGATGACTGCTGCTGCACTCTTTGTTGTATTAGGTTCGGGGTTATTAATGGAAGAAGCCGGGCTTTCGATGGCAATGGGCGCTTTTGTGGCGGGAGTCATGTTATCTGAGTCGTCTTTCCGTCATCAACTTGAAGCCGATATCGAGCCTTTCCGTGGCTTGTTACTTGGTCTTTTCTTCCTTGGTGTGGGAATGTCATTAAATCTCGATGTGGTTATTGAAAACTGGTCATTGATTTTATTGGGTGTGATTTCTCTCATGCTCACAAAAGGTCTTTGTATTTACTTGGTTGCTCGCGTAGCAAAAAGCTCACATAAAACCGCATTGGAACGAGCATTTTTAATGGCTCAAGGTGGGGAGTTTGCATTTGTCTTATTTGCTGCTGCTACAGCAGAAGGCGTGATAGATCAAACCATAAATGCGAATATGACAGCGATTGTTGTGCTTTCGATGGTGTTTACACCGATTATATTAATTCTTTATGAAAAACTGATGCCTAAACCGAAGACAGATGATATTCAGCCAGATGAAATTGATGAACAGCATCCAATCTTAATTCTGGGGATGGGGCGTTTCGGACAGATAGTGAATGATTTACTGCGATTAAGTGGTTACGATACCACCGTCGTAGATTTAGATCCTTCCATGATTAAAGGCTTTAATGATTACGGAATAAAATCCTATTTTGGTGATGCTTCTCGTCCAGAATTTTTAATTGCAGCAGGATTGGAAAAGGCTGATTTACTTGTTGTAGCGATCAATAATCCGGCGCAAGCAAATCAAATCGTCCACTTTGCTCGAGAAATTAATCCTCGCATAAAAATCATCGCACGAGCATTCGATCGTTTTGATACCTTCGCACTATATCAAGCGGGAGCTGATGATGTGATTCGTGAAACCTTTGATTCAGCAGTCCGAGCAGGTAAACGAGCACTTATCAATTTAGGCATGGCCCCTAAAATGGCAAAAGCAGTCAGTCAATATTATTTTGACGCAGATCGCCATGAAGTGGCCTTAATGTCGCAAGTTTATGATCCTGACAAAGGCATATTTAAAAATCCAGCTATGATTGATATTGCTCGTGAATGCGATCAAAAAATGGCAGAGCATATTCAAGAGATTCTTTTAAGTACTGAACCTAAGTATGAAGAATTAGAAGAGCATGAAGATTAAAATGCAACAAACCGCACAAAAGTGCGGTTCGTTTTTTGCTGGTTTTAGTGATTGTAACCTTTCAACAATTCATCCCAATTTTCTTCATTGAATTGAATATTCATTCTGCCGACTTCTTTGATAAAAGAGCGGTGTAATCTTTCCAAGTTGCCTTGTTTCCAAGAATCTCCTGATTTTTGACCGCACTTATCGAAATCAATGAGCCAACATTTTTGTTCATTTCTGAGTTGTTGAACGAGAATATTGTGAGCGTTGAGATCCGTATGGCAAATTTGTAAATCATGTAACTGGCGAATTAATTTGCCGATGGCTTGCCAGATATCATTAGGCAGCTGCTGGGTTTGCAAAAGTGCGGTCAGATCTTGGGCATTTTCGATCTTTTCAATTAAGATATCCGCTTGATAGCAAATACCTAATTTACCTTTTTTGACTCGCGCAGCGATCGGTTTTGGTACAGCAACGCCTGCTTGATGGAGTTGATTTAAAAGCTGAAATTCTGCCACGCTACGTGTCTCAGTAAATGATTGAAAACGATAGCGATCTTTGTTGAATTTCCCCCATAAACCACCTCGATAATAGTGACGAAGGGCAGTGTTTACACCAAACAGATCTTTTGTATTGAGGAAGTAGGTTGTACCACGTCCTTTGGCTGAACCGGTAATACGTTGTTGTTTTTTCCAAAAAGCCGATTCAAAAAATGAAGCGGGCTCTGTTGGTTTTTCCATGAGATTAAAAAGAAAGAATTGATTATCTTGTTGGAATTCAAGCATTTTAGTTGAACCGAATTATAGAAAATGCCTTCATTCTACTTTAAAATAGACGGAAATTAAATGCGCGAGGAACTCAAATGTCCCATTCTCCACTTTTTACCTCTCCCCCTAAATCACTTTGTATTTTGCGGTTGTCTGCTGTGGGTGATGTTTGCCATACACTTGCTGTGGTGCAGCATATTCAACGTCATTGGCCGCAAACGAAATTAACGTGGATTGTGGGTAAAACAGAAATGGGCTTGCTTTCTGGCATTGAAGGCGTGGAACTGGTTTCTTACGATAAAAAGAGCGGTTGGAAAGGCGTGTGGAATTTATGGATGTTTTTGAAAAATAATCAATTTGATGCGCTTTTGAATATGCAGACGGCATTTCGTGCTTCTATTATCTCTCTTGGTATTCAAGCGAAATATAAAATTGGGTTTGGCAAAAAACGTTCTCGAGAAGGACAATGGTTATTTGTGAATCGTCGAGTGCAAGATCCTGAAACGCCTCATGTGCTAGATGGTTTCATGGCTTTTGCGGATTATCTAGGCGTGCCACCGGCGAAAATGCTTTCTTGGCAATTGGCGATTTCTGATTCCGATCGGGAATACGCTAAACAGTTTATTAATCCAACGCGCAAAAATCTGATTATTTCTCCTTGCTCTAGTAAAGCCGAGAAAGATTGGTTGGTGGAGCGTTATGCGGAAGTGGCAAATATTGCTCATCAACATAATGTGAATGTGATTTTTTGTAGCTCACCGGCAAAACGCGAATTAGAAATGGTGAAAAAAATTACCGCACTTTGTAATTTTCAGCCGGTTGATGCTTCAGGAAAAACCAGTTTGAAAGAACTTGCCGCATTAATTCATCAAGCAAATTTAGTGATCTCGCCTGATTCTGGGCCAGCTCATATCGCGACCACGCAAGGAACACCTGTCATTGGATTGTATGCTTATCACAATCCATTGCGCACTGCGCCTTATCATAATCTGGATAATGTGGTGTCAGTATATGAAGAAAATGTGCAAAAAGAACAAGGAAAACCTTCAAGCGAATTGCCTTGGGCAACTAAATTAAAAGGCAAAAATTTAATGGCTGAAATTCAGGTAGAGCAAGTGGTGGCTCAGATGAGAGCCTTGAATTTATTTTAAAGTGCGGTCAATTTTAGACATAAAAAAGCCCTCAAATGAGGGCTAAAAGAATCATAAAGTTCCTTGCGAATTATTCGCCTTTTTGTGCGTTGTAAGCTTCTAATGCACGAAGAGAGTAAGTGTAAGCTGCACCTGCATTTAATGCGATAGACATCGCTAATGCTGCTGCCACTTCTTCTTCAGTTGCACCTGCTTTCACTGCTTCATCAGCGTGCACGCCAATGCAGCTTTCACAACGTGTTGTTACGGCAACCGCTAATGCAATTAATTCACGGGTTTTGGCATCTAATACGTTACCTTCTGCCGCAGCCGCACCTAATGCGCCGTAAGCTTGTAACATTTTAGGGTATTTTTTACCTAATGCACCGAATGATTTTTTAACGTGTGCTACATCATTTTTCCAATCTGCAAACATATTTCTTCTCCTTAAATTTAGTACAAATTTCGAGAGGAATTATAAGCAGATTAGCGTATGATACTTGTCAAATTGTCTTAACTTTTAGACGGAAAATCTCACAATGGATTATTTAGATAAATTAACACAACTGGCACAAGTGCGCGGGGAAATCAATATTCGCTGCTTGTTTCAAGGGGATTGGCAAGTTGAACATCAGCCAGATGCGGCGGAATATCAAGGTTTATTTCATTTAATCGAGCAAGGTGAGTGCTGGGTAACCTTGGCGGGAAAACAGTTTCATTTGAAGAAAGGCGATCTCTTTTTTCTCCCTCAAAATCGACCGCACTTTTTGGGCAGTTCTCAACAAAAAAGAGAGAATAGTCTACAGAGAGCGCAATCAAATGCACTTTTTAATGTCCATCAAATAGGAGCAGGTACACCCGATCTGAAGATGTTTTGTGGGACATTTTATTACCAAAAACCGTCATTATTAATTGATTCGTTACCAGATTATTTGCATCTTTCGCTACAAAATACCCCTGTGCAGCCTTTGGTTTCACTTTTTTTACAAGAAGCCGAGAAACCAGAGCAAGGCACAAAATCCGTGATCGACGCACTATCAAATGTGTTGTTTATTTATATTTTGCGTCATGCTCAGCAAATAGGTTTGCTCAATCAAGGCTTATTAGCCGCGTTGCAGGATAAAAGGCTGAATCAAGTCCTTGAAAAAATCCTGTTTTCACCTCAATTAGATTGGAATATTGAGCAATTAGCAGAGTTGGCTTCCATGTCTCGTGCAACATTTATGCGGATCTTTCAACAGCAATTAGGGATGCCCCCAGGAAAATTTCTCACACAAGTGCGGTTAGAAATGGCAGCCGTTTTATTGAAAAATACACAAAAGACCATTTTAGCTATTGCCCTTGAAATAGGGTATCAATCAGAAGCGCATTTTAGTAAGGCGTTTAAAGCGATTTATGGGCTTTCACCGAGTCAATTTCGCAAAACCTAGCCCATCGTTCAAAACTTACGCTATAATGACCGCACTTTAGGCGGCTCTGTCGCCTTTAATTTTTTAAGGTATTGTTATGTTTAATAAAATATTTTCATGGTTTGAAAACCGTTTAAATCCTTATCCAGAAAGCAATCCAACGACGCCTGAAAAAGGCTTGTTCCGTTTTATTTGGTCAAGCATTGATGGCATGAAAGGCTGGATCTTTTTACTCGCGGTATTGACAGTCGGTACTGGGGTGATGGAAGCCTTACTTTTCCAATTTATGGGATTGTTAGTTGATTGGCTAGGCGCTTATACCCCAACCACACTCTGGCAGGAAAAAGGGCATTTGCTTGCTGGCATGGCCGCCTTACTTATTTTCAGTATTGTATGGTCCTTTGTGGGCGTGAATGTACGCTTACAAACGCTACAAGGGGTGTTTCCAATGCGTTTGCGTTGGAATTTCCACCGTTTGATGCTAGGGCAAAGCTTAAGCTTCTACCAAGATGAATTTGCAGGTCGTGTATCGGCGAAAGTGATGCAAACTGCTCTTGCGGTGCGTGATACCGTCATGACCATTGCGGATATGTTGGTGTATGTTGCCGTGTATTTTATTACTTCAGGTTTGGTGCTTGCGGCTTTAGATACTTGGTTTTTAGTGCCGTTTTTCTTATGGATTGTAGCATTTGTGACTATTTTACGTTTGCTTATTCCACGCTTAGCGAAAACCGCACAACGACAAGCTGATGCGCGATCTCTCATGACAGGGCGTATTACGGATGCTTACTCAAATATTGCAACGGTAAAACTATTTTCACATGATGCGAGAGAAGCGAATTATGCAAAACGTTCCATGGAAGAATTTATGGTTACCGTGCATGCACAAATGCGTTTGGCAAGTTCATTAGATACCTTAACTTACGCAACCAATATCTTCTTAACGTTAAGCACTGCAATTTTAGGTGTGGTGTTATGGCAAAACGGTCAAGTAGGCGTGGGAGCAGTGGCGACTGCAACTGCGATGGCGTTACGTGTAAATGGCCTTTCTCGCTGGATTATGTGGGAGTCTGCTCGCTTATTTGAAAATATCGGGACGGTGAATGATGGTATGGCAACGTTGACTAAACCACACACCATTGTTGATAAGCCAAATTGTGTTCCATTAGAAGTGAAACAAGGTGAAATCAAATTTAGTGATATTTCGTTTGCCTATGATCCGAATAAACCGTTACTTAACCATTTTAATCTCACCATCAAACCGGGCGAAAAAGTGGGCTTAATTGGGCG
>CBCSVJ010000028.1:0-8176 GCA_965143545.1 uncultured Haemophilus sp.
TGCTGCCTAACACATCCACTTGTTTACTAGAATCCACGATACAAATAAATTTTTTCGCTAAAGCAGCCACAATCTTTTCACGAGTTAATGCCGCACCGCCACCTTTAATCATCATTTTTTGTGGATTGATTTCATCTGCGCCATCCACATAAATATCTAAACTAGATACATCATTAGCACTAAACACTTCAATGCCCTGTTTACGTAATAATTCTTCCGAAGCTTTAGATGCCGCTACCGCACCTTGAATTTGATCTTTTAATTCACCTAAGGCTTCAATAAAACAATTCACTGTTGAACCACTTCCCACGCCAACAATGGTATCGGGCTTAACATATTTTAACGCCGCACGTGCCGCTAATTTTTTCATTTCTAATTGGTCCATTTTTCTCTCCCTGTTAAATCGTGGATAACAACGTAAACGTTTGCTTTACTTTAATACGACCCTATTAAATAAACAAGTGTAAAAATTTATTTGTGATGATGAAAAAATTTTATTCATCTAAAAAAAGTGCTAACAGCTCGTTCAAAAACAATTTTCCGTGTTCGGTGATTTGCCAAGAATCTAGTGTTTCGACGATATAATTCTGCTGAATGGCCAAATCAATTTGATTTTTGACCGCACTTTGCGAAAGCCCCGTGTAATGCTCAAACTCTTGTTTTGGTACCGCTTCCAGTAAGCGGAAGCGATTCATAAAAAACTCAAAAGCGCGGTCATTTTTCTCCACGTTTTTTTCTTCATAAAGGTACTCACCTCGCAAATACCCTTTTGGATGCTTCGTTTTAGAAAAACGTAAAATATCGCCATCAGGGAAAGTGAGTTTTCCATGTGCGCCACAGCCTATCGCCAAATAATCCCCGAATCGCCAATAATTCAAATTATGCTGACACTGAAAGCCCGGTTTTGCATAAGCGGATGTTTCATATTGCTGATAACCGGCTTCGATTAAAAGTTGGTGACCTTGCTCAAAAATATCCCAAAGCGCATCATCATCCGGCAATGTAGGCGGACGATAAGCAAACATGGTATTGGGTTCAATGGTAAGTTGATACCAAGAAAGGTGTGGCGGAGCAAGCTCGATAGCTTGTCGTAAATCATCTAAGGCTTCCTCAAGCGTTTGGTTTGGCAAGCCGTGCATTAAATCCAGATTGAAACTTTTCAAGCCCGAAACTTTCGCCAAACTGACCGCACTTTTAGCTTCCGCCGCATTATGAATACGCCCTAAACGTTGTAATTTGTCATCATTAAAACTTTGGATACCCATGGAAATACGCGTTACACCGGCGTCCACATAACCTTTAAAACGCTCCGCTTCGACAGTGCCTGGATTAGCTTCCATGGTAATTTCAATATTCTCTGAAAAAGGAATACGACGTTGAATTTCTGCCAATAACAACTTGATACGTTCCGCTGAAAATAAACTCGGTGTGCCACCACCAATAAAAATTGAATGAAGTGGACGATTTTGAATACTAGCCTGATATTTCTCTAAGTTTGTCTCAAGATCAGCGATCAGATGTTGCACATATTCTTGTTCAGGAATTGTGCCTTTCTGTGCATGCGAATTGAAATCACAATAAGGGCATTTCTGCACACACCAAGGAATGTGAACATAAAGGGAAAGAGGAGGAAATTTTTGCATAATTAAAAGTCAAAAGGGCTTGTTTTCACAAGCCCTAAAAATGAGTCATTAATTGACCGCTCTTGCTGTTTTAGTCGCAGCTTTACGGCGAGGTGCTTTCGCTTTCGTTTCCACTTTCACGAATTCAATGCCTTCTGGTGGATTCTCTAACGCTAAGCCTAACACTTCATCAATGGTTTCTACCGCATGAATCGCAAGATTTTCTTTCACGTTATCTGGAATTTCTTCCAAATCTTTCACGTTATCTTTTGGAATCAATACAGTTTTAATACCACCACGATGTGCCGCAAGTAATTTTTCTTTTAATCCGCCAATTGGTAATACTTTACCGCGTAGGCTGATTTCACCAGTCATCGCGACATCAGCACGCACTGGGTTACCCGTTAAGCAAGAAACCAATGCAGTACACATTGCGATACCTGCACTTGGACCATCTTTCGGTGTCGCACCATCTGGCACATGAATATGAATATCACGTTTTTCATGGAATTCAGAATTGATACCCAATTTATCCGCACGTGCACGGACTACGGTCATCGCGGCTTGAATAGATTCTTTCATCACATCGCCTAATGAACCAGTGAAGGTTAATTTACCTTTACCCACTACTGACGCAGTTTCAATGGTCAGTAAGTCACCACCCACTTCTGTCCATGCAAGACCCGTTACTTCGCCCACACGGTTTTGGGTATCTGCTTTACCGAATTCAAAACGTTTCACACCAAGATAGTCATGCAAGTTGTCTGAATTAACAGTAATGGATTTTACTTTTGGATTGACTAATAAATTCTTCACCGCTTTACGACAGATTTTAGAAATCTCACGCTCTAATCCACGCACACCGGCTTCACGGGTGTAATAACGGATAATATCTAAAATCGCGTTTTCTTCGATGGTTAATTCGCCTTTTTTCAATCCATTACGTTCAATTTGTTTTTGTAACAAATGTTGCATCGCAATATTCAGTTTTTCATCTTCGGTATAACCAGAAAGACGAATGACTTCCATACGATCTAACAATGGACCTGGAATATTCATGGAGTTTGAGGTTGCCACAAACATCACATCAGACAAATCGTAATCCACTTCAAGATAATGATCGTTAAAGGTGGTATTTTGTTCTGGATCAAGCACTTCTAACAAGGCTGACGCAGGATCACCACGCATATCCGAAGACATTTTATCGATCTCATCAAGCAAGAAGAGTGGGTTTTTCACGCCAACTTTTGCCATTTTTTGAATCAATTTACCCGGCAATGCACCAATATAGGTTTTACGGTGACCACGGATTTCTGCTTCATCGCGTACTCCACCTAATGCCATACGCACATATTTACGACCTGTTGCATTGGCAATAGATTGACCTAGTGAGGTTTTACCTACCCCTGGTGGCCCAACTAAGCAAAGGATTGGACCTTTGATTTTGTTTAGACGTGCTTGCACTGCAAGGTATTCTAAAATGCGTTCTTTCACACGTTCTAAACCGTAGTGATCCGCATCTAAGATTTGTTGTGCTTTTGCGATATCTTTCTTCACTTTGGTGCATTTATGCCATGGTACTTGAAGCATCCATTCAACATAGCTACGCACCACCGTTGCTTCAGCAGACATCGCTGACATCATTTTGAGTTTTTGTAACTCACTCTCTACTTTTTCGCGCACATCTGCCGGCATACCTGCCGCTTCAACCTTTTGACGAAGTTGCTCAACTTCATCAATGGTATCTTCGCTTTCACCTTCGTCCATTTCTTTGCGAATCGCTTTGATTTGTTCGCTAAGATAATAGTTACGCTGGCTTTTCTCCATTTGTTTTTTAACACGACCACGGATACGTTTTTCAACTTGAAGAATATCTGCTTCAGATTCCATCATGCCGAGCAAGTATTCTAAACGCTCTTGCACATCTGCCAGTTCTAACACACTTTGTTTATGACGAACAGTTACTGGAATATGTGCAGCCATGGTATCCGCTAAACGATCGGCATCATCAATGCGTTGAAGTGCCCCTAAAACGTCTGCAGGAATTTTTTTATTGAGTTGAAGATAGCTTTCAAATTCATTTAAAACAGCTGCCTTCACCACATCTAATTCTTTTTCATCACCAAATGTGGTCTCAATTGGTGTAACTTCCGCAGAAAAATGGTCTTTACCATCATTTAATTGATTGATTTTCGCGCGTTGTTGCCCTTCCACCAACACTTTCACCGTGCCGTCTGGCAATTTTAATAATTGAATAATATTCGCAATCGTCCCGACATCGAATACATCATCAACGGTAGGTTCTTCTAAATCCGCTTGCTTTTGTGACACCAATAATAATTGTTTGCCCTCATTCATGGCTTCATCAAGGGCGCTAATCGATTTTGCACGCCCAACAAAAAGTGGCATCACCATATAAGGGAAAACGACAACATCCCGTAATGGCAATACAGGAAGTGTACGTTGTTGAGTTCTTTTGGCGTTCATAGTTATCTCTCTTACATCAATTCTATAATTTCATTGAATATGGGGATGAGTTGCATAAATTCAAGGTAGGATTTGGCATATTAAGGAGAAATCGAAAAATAGGCAAGTAAAGAACCACCTTTATTGATGGTTAATTGGAAAAACCATGGAATACAGGTACAATAAGTGCGGTCAAAAATCAGCATGATTTTACCTAATAAAAACGTTTGAAAAAATAACCGCACTTTATCCATTATGACAGCAAAACAAACTATTACTTTCGCGACCTTTCAAGAATTACTGCCCGATTCTTGTAATCATCCATTAAAAAAACAATTAAGGGATAAAGCCCGTTATTACGGACGAAAATTTTTATTTAAAAAACAATGTGATGCATTAGTTAATTTCTTAAATACAAACCAAACTTGGATTCCGCTTTTTCAACAAAACCCATATCGTTTTAATGCATTGCTCGCGACCTATTGTGACAAACGTTTTTCTGCAACAGAGCGACTCAATGCCATTACCAATAATCTCTTAATGCTTGAAGAAAAAATGGGCGTAGAATTTTGTAAAAAACTACTCCAAGAAAAATCCCTTTTATTAGCACAATTAACGGATCAACTTGGTATTTATTTCAATATCAACCAGATTGACCCTTTTGAAGGTTATTTTTCCATTAACTTAAAAGACAATGATGGGCGTAGCATTTATGATGCTTCTTTCACCTTCTTAAAGCCAAATAAATTACTTATCGCCTCAATTCAAGGCCCTTCTTATGAAGAGGCGCAAGAAGCTGTGAAACAAGCCACAAAAGAATTACACGGTGTTCGTCCAATGTTTATGTTGATGAATGTTTTCCGCTTGTTAGCTGAAAAATGGCAATGTGAATTAATCGGTATCCCTCACACTTCACAAGGTAAATACCGTTTATCTGCGCGCAGTAAAATTCTATTCAACTATGATGAATTTTGGCAAGAAAACCAAGGGCAATTAAATGGTCAATATTGGCAATTACCGCTTGAAAGCGCCCGCAAACCATTGGAAGAAATCACCAGTAAAAAACGTTCTATGTACCGAAAACGTTATGAAATGTTGGATGATTTGAGTGAAAAAATTACTCAATTTTCCTAAATAAAATAGACTTAAGCTAGGCTTACTCACAACAAAACCCGGCTTAAGTAAACGATTGCTCACCCCGTTATTATTGCATTCTTTCAAAAATCACGCTTTGCTTTTTTGCTCGTTTTGTGTAGAATACGCGCTCGGCTTATTAACTAATCCGAACACAAGGAGTTCTCCATAATGGAAGCATCAAAGAAAAAGATGAAATTCCCTTCCGCATTTAGCATTCTCTTTATTATTCTTCTTATTGCTATTGGTCTTACTTGGCTTATTCCCTCAGGGTCCTACTCTAAACTTTCCTACGACACCACCGAAAATCATTTTATTGTCAAAACTCACGGAATTCCCGATCAAAGCTATCCAGCAACAGAACAAACCCTTAATCAACTCAATATCAAAATTCAACTTTCTAATTTCACCAACGGCATTATCAAAAAGCCGATTGCTATCCCCAATACCTATCAACGCATTGAACAACACGAAAAAGGCATTACCGATATGATTCACGCCATGGTGGATGGCACCATTGAAGTCGCGGATATTATGATTTTTATCTTCATACTCGGTGGAATGATTGGTGTGATAAACAAAACAGGAGCATTCAATGCCGGATTAATGTCTCTCACCAAAAAAACGAAAGGAAATGAATTCTCCGTTGTCTTTGCTGTCTGTGTGTTAATGCTGTTAGGCGGTACGGCTTGTGGTATTGAGGAAGAAGCGGTAGCCTTCTACCCAATTCTTGTTCCTGTCTTTTTAGCCTTAGGTTATGATTCTATTGTCTGTGTTGGTGCCATATTCCTTGCCGCATCAATGGGCACAGCCTTCTCAACAATCAATCCATTCTCTGTTGTTATTGCTTCAAACGCGGCAGGGATTCCATTTACTGAAGGGATGGGATTTCGCACACTGGGACTTATTCTTGGTGGAACCTGTGTAATAGCCTATATGTATTGGTACTGTAAAAAACTGCGTGCTAATCCTGAATTTTCTTATACCTATGACGATCGCCAAGCCTTCTATGATCTCTATATGAAAGATATCGATCCCAATGCAACCGTTGAATTTACCTTTAGAAGAAAACTGATTCTGATTCTATTTAGCGCCGCTTTTCCTCTCATGGTATGGGGGGTGATGTTTGGCGGTTGGTGGTTCCCTCAAATGGCCACTTCCTTCCTGGCCATCACCATCATTATTATGTTTATCAGCGGATTGCCTGAAAAAGATGTCGTAAATGGCTTTACTCATGGTGCTTCTGAATTAGTCGGTGTAGCATTGATTATCGGACTCGCTCGAGCAGTCAATATTATTCTGGAACAAGGGATGATTTCTGACACCATTCTCGATTATATGACACATCTTGTCGATGGAATGAATGGCGGCGTCTTTATTATTGGTCAGCTCCTTATCTTCATCTTCTTAGGGCTGGTTGTACCTTCATCTTCAGGTCTTGCCGTACTCGCTATGCCAATTATGGCTCCGCTGGCTGATACTGTTGGCATTCCAAGAGATATCGTCGTATCGGCTTACAACTGGGGACAATATATTATGTTATTCCTTGCGCCAACAGGATTAGTCCTTGTCACGCTACAAATGCTTGGTATTCCATTCAATAAATGGCTGAAATTTGTCATGCCAATCGTGGGCTGTCAATTTGTTATCTCATCGATACTTCTTCTCGTTCAAGTATTTATGTATGCACAATAAGCAATAAAATAAAAAGCCACGCAATCTAGCGTGGCTTCTTTTTATCATCTAATGTTATTTGACAAACTCATCAAACTCTAACTCATAATCATCACCATCTCTGGTGTATTTGATATAACGTGGAAATTGTTCACCTGAGAATTTCTTCACCATAATATCCTTATTACCTGTTTTAAATGAATAAGTGATTTCCGTGACAGTTTGCTTGTTATATTGGATCTGTTTTTCCACTTTCTTCACATTCACATTTTCCATTGGATAAAGTTTTTTACCGTTTGTAATTTGGAAACTGGTTGGCAATTTATCGTAATAGCTCAACTGAAATGCCATGGTGAATAAGTCAAAAGTCGGTAATGTTAACGGTTCGGTTTCTAACCCATTTTTCACTTTACCGTATTCAATTGTTGTTGGCGAAATTTTAGAAATAGCATAAGGCTTACCATTACGCACATCTTGATAATTCACCATTTTAAATTGGCTCGCAGTTTGCGAACCACGAGAAGTAAACACAATGTTGTACAACGGGATATTAATTTTCGCATTGACTGAATACTGTGAACCATCAGCTTTAAAATGCACATACGCCGGCATTAAATAATTGGAACTGTATTTAATATTATAATCCACCGCAGACCATGCTGTTGGCACATAAGCAATTAATGCAGCAAAAAGGATTTTAAATAACTTCATTGGTTTTCCTTATATATAAAAATAGGTTGCCCTTTAGAGTATCACAGTGAGAAGAAGTTCCCCATTAAAAAAACCATCTTATCAGCAGACAAGATGGTTTTCATTTATGTTAGCTTAATGGGGGGATTATAAAACTGCACCCGCCATTAAGAAACCGAATAATACAGATAAGCTGATTGCAATCACACCTGGCACTAAGAATGGGTGGTTGAATACATATTTACCGATACGAGTTGAACCAGTATCATCCATTTCTACTGCCGCAATTAAGGTTGGGTAAGTAGGAAGAATGAATAATGCTGATACTGCGGCAAATGCTGCAATCGCGGCTTCCGGAGAAACACCTAATAAAATTGCGGTTGGATATAATGCTTTTGCAGTTGCAGCTTGTGAGTAAAGTAAGGTACTTGCGAAGAACAAGATGACCGCTAAACTCCAAGGGTATTGTTGTAAGAACTCAGCTGATACCGCTTTAATTTGATCGATATGACCTTCAACGAAAGTATTACCTAACCATGCTACACCAAGCACACAAATTACCGCTGAAATACCAGATTTAAAGGTTGCTG
>CBCSVJ010000029.1:0-8172 GCA_965143545.1 uncultured Haemophilus sp.
TGTTATAAAACCATTTAGACAAATGATAGATGATATAAAAAACACTGAAAAAACTAACCGCACTTTCTAAACTTTGAGAAATCGTCAGAATTGAAAATTCTTGATGTGCGCCGAATAGCCCCAGGAAAAATAAAAACAGGCAAGGTGTAGGTGAAATCAGTTGATAGTGCCAGTCTAGCCAACTGATAACAAAGAGTAGGCTAAGCGTAATCGCGAGCCATAAAGTAAATAATTCATCCTGAAGAAAATAATAGAGTGTAGCAAAACAGACTCCAAGCCCTAAAAAATAAAGGAAAATATGACCGCACTTTTGAGATTGAATGGCTGCTTTTTCGCTATGGAAAATGGGTCTATTTTCAGGATAAAGTTCGATATAGTTCTGATAAATTTCTTGTTGGAGATTAGGAATAAAACGATCGATATAAAGCCAAGCAAAGATGCCCGCTAAACCACCCAATAAGAAAAAGGCTAATGTTATCATTGGATTACCGAACCCATATTAAAAATTGGCAGATACATGCCCATCATTATGATACCAATTAAACTACCAATGATGAGCATCATTAAAGGTTCTAGAAGTTGAGAAAGTAAATCAATTTGATGATTGAGTTTTTCTTGATAGTTATCAGCAATATGACGCAACATCAACGCAAGTTTTCCACTTTTCTCTCCAATCTGTAGCATTTGTTGTGCTTCCATTGGAAAAAGATGACTACTGACACTTTCTGAAAATGGATAACCTTGAGAAACCCACTGTAAAATTGACCGCACTTCTTGTTGTAGCAGAATATCGCCTTTTAAGGTACGTTGTGTTTGCCAAGTTTGCTGTTTGGGAAGAAAACTATTTAACGCAGGCGTTAATGCTACTCCGGATTGAAGCATTAATTGCAGGTTATGGCTAAAACTGATTAAACGAGAAAGGCAAATGATATTGCCCCAAATCGGCATGCGACTAATCAGCGCATTCTTTTTTTGATTTAGCCAAAGAGAATGTTTTAATGCCATCTTCAGCATAAAAAGAGCGGAAATACAGACAATCATCAATGAAATAAAATGATGTTGTAGGAATTGAGACATCGCTAATAATACGGCAGTCAATGTCGGTAATTCAGCTGAGTTTTCGCCATACATTTCAGCAAATTGTGGTACAACGAAGAGCAATAAAATCAACGTAAGTGAAATCGAAATACCTAATACCATGGCTGGATAAAGCATAATTTTTTGCAATTTGCGTTGAAGCGTTAATGATTGCGTTCGACGTTCGGCAATTTTAGTGCATACCTCTGCCAATTTTCCAGTCATCTCTCCCACTTGAATAAGTTGAATTTCTTGAAAATTTAAATACTTTCCTTGCATTTCCAAACTTTGTGAAAACGGAAGACCACTTTCAATTAATTCAATTAAGGTGCCAAGCCACTGATGTAATCCCAATTGCATGCAGTTATCTTGCAAAATATGTAATGCATTTTTTAATGGAATGGCAGAGCTGAGTAGTGTAGCTAGTTGATTCAATAAAGCGCTGATTTCTGCATTTTTAGGTTTCTGATTAAGTTGCCAATCTTGTTGCAAGCGAATGCGACTAAAACCTTTTGCAATTAACAGAAATTGTGCGGCTTGTTTTGATTGGGCAACCAGACTGCCTTTTTGCCATTGTTGTCGCTGATCATAGGCTTGAAAATAAAAGAGTTTTTGCTTTGCCATAGTGATACCTATTTTTTACCTAACACGCGTTGAATTTCGGCGAGATCGGTGATGTGATCTTTCACTTTTTCTAACGCACTTTGATAAAGTGATTCAAAATCAGTTTGGTAACGGTTGTTTTCGCATTGTAAAAATTGATATACCCCAATACGGCCTTGATACCCCTGATGGCAATCACAAGAATTTCCAAAATGTTGACCGCACTTTAAGCAACGTTTGCGTACCAATCGTTGTGCGATAACTAATAAGAGACTGTTTTCAATTTCATGAGGTTGAATGCCTAATTGCTGTAAGCGTGAAATCGCTGAGATGGCATCGTTGGTATGTAAGGTAGAAAGCACTAAATGGCCGGTTTGAGCTGCTCTTAATGCCATCAATGCACTTTCTTCATCTCGAATTTCACCAAGCATAATAATGTCGGGATCTTGTCGTAAAAATGTACGAAGTAATCGGCTAAAATCTAAACCGATTTGCGGATTCACTTGAGTTTGAATAATACCTTCTAATTCAATTTCAATGGGATCTTCTGCCGTCATAATATGTTTATCTGGCGTATTGAGCCATTGAAGCGCGGTATAAAGTGAGATACTTTTTCCACTTCCCGTGGGGCCGGTCACTAGAATTAAACCTTGCGGTTGGCTGAGGGCATGTTGAAATTGGATTTGTTGGTTTTGTGTCATGCCCAATTCAGCAAAACTTAACTGAACAGGTTTATTTTGTTGTAATCGTAATACCGCTTTTTCTCCCCAATGCGTGGGTAAGGTAGAAAGGCGGAAATCTAAAATATCGGAGAACGTCGTTTTAAATTGAAAGCGGCCATCTTGTGGTAGCCGAGTTTCACTGATATCCAGTTTGGCTAAGAGTTTTAAACGAGAAATTACACGATTGGCGAGCGATTTACTGATTACCGGTTGTGGTTGGAGCACACCATCAATACGTAAACGAATTAAGAGCCCATTTGACTGAGTTTCTAAATGAATATCAGAGGCATTTTTTTGCAGGGCTGTTTCAAAAATACTGTTTAATAATTGAATAACGGGTTCATCTTCATTAGATAAATTAGCCGTGCTTTCGTCTTCTGAATGATGATAAAACGTCGTTTGTTCTTCTATTTGATTGGCTTTAGGTGCACGGGATTGTAAAAGTTGCTTGAGTTGAGTCGTTTCAAATAAAATCGGTTCAACCAATTTTCCACTTAAAAAAGCAAAGGTTTCACAAGCCGCAAGATTATTCAGCGAATCCACCGCAAGCCATAAATGGTGTTCGTCTTCTTTAAGAGGGAGCGCAAAGTAACGCAGCAGCAAAGCTTGTTGCTGTTGGTTTTGTTGCCAATATTGTGGCGAGATATGATAAATCTCGCCATTTTTTGCGACTGCTTGATAGGCCATGTTTCGCTATTTGGTAGGAGAGCAGAAACCCGCAGGGAATAAATCCGCATTGCTTGGGCAGGCGGTTGTCCAGGTAACACCTGATGAGGTTGAGCCTGTCGCCGTTAAAGAATAACTGATCCCATCCAATGCGCCATTTCCTGTTACCGTAATCACACCCGATTTCGTGGTGATGGATTTGACATAGCCTTTTGCGGTAGTGATGTCTGCTGCAATGCCATTTGAGCCACCTGAACAGTTTGTTGGGGCATTGGTGCTATAGATACATAGTTCCACATCAGATTTATAAGGTGCAGAAGCTTGTAACAATTCGGAGATAGCCGCTTTTTTGGTATAATTTTGATAAGACGGAATGGCGATCGTCGCGAGAATAGCAATAATCGCAATCACGATCATCAATTCAATTAACGTAAAACCTTTGTTTAAAGGCTTAGAAAAAGTCAGTTTCATTAAATTAAATTTCCTTTTGGTTGAATAAAAAATGCCAGGATTGGCTGCAACATTGTGTAAAAGGGAAAAATGAAAGTGAAACTGACCGCACTTCTTTTGCGATCTCGATCGCAAAAATAAAATTTAATCGCAGAAAAACAGATGAATAAGATAAAAAATGGCTGGTTAAGCCAAGCAAGAAAAGTGATTTCACCACATTTTGATGAGCGTCCTGATGTAGAGGATATTTCATTACTCGTCATTCATTACATCAGTTTGCCGCCAGAGCAATTTGGTGGAGGATATATAGATGATTTTTTCCAAGGCAAACTCGATCCCACTATTCATCCTTATTTTGAAGAGATTTATCAATTTCGTGTGTCAGCCCATTGTTTAATTGAACGGGATGGCAAGATGACACAGTATGTTAGTTTCAATGATAGAGCATGGCATGCGGGGCTTTCTTGCTTTGAAGGACGCGATAAATGTAATGATTTTGCGATTGGGATTGAGCTAGAGGGCAGTAATGAACAACCTTTTACAGCGGAGCAATACCAAGTGCTTGCTGCATTAACACGAGATATTATGCAAGCTTACCCGAAAATAACGCTCGATCGTATCGTTGGGCATTGCGATATTTCGCCTGGTCGTAAGATCGATCCTGGTCAATATTTTGAATGGGAACGCTATTTAGCGTTAGTCAAAAAGGCTTGAATAAAAAATAACCACTAAAATTTTTGATTGAATGTGAATAAGATGATTTCTGTGAATAAGCGTTATCTTAATGAAATTAAAGATAAAATTTCTTCTCAAAAATCGATGGTAAAATGCTAAGAAGAGTTATGCAACAGTCACCATTTGCTCAATCACAATTTTATCCACAGAAATATTGAATAACTCACAGCTGTTATTTCTTCACCAAGCCAGGAATGTTTAAACTAAAAAATGGCTGAATTTTTGACCGCACTTTGATGAGAAAAAGTGCGGTCATTTTTTTTGGAAAATTTTTGATTAAAGGTTATGCAAAAATGAAAAAAATGAAGTGTGAAAAGTGGTTTTGAATTTTTATACACAGTTAAATTTAGACTATCCAAGCGTTACCCACAGAGTTATCCACAATAGGGTAAATATGCCCATTCGGTTGATAAAAAAGCGAATTTATGAAACAATCTGCAAATTATTTTTGTACAAAATTTAAGGTAAACGATAGTGATCGATTTTGATGGCTACCGTCCAAATGTAGGCATTGTCATTTGTAATCGCAAAGGGCAGGTGCTTTGGGCTAAACGATACGGGCAGAATTCGTGGCAATTCCCGCAAGGTGGAATTAACGATAATGAAAGTGCCGAACAAGCCATGTATCGTGAATTATATGAAGAGGTTGGCTTGCAACCTAAAGATGTGAAGGTGCTTTATGCGTCTAAACATTGGTTGCGTTATAAGCTGCCGAAAAGATTGCTGCGTTATGACAGCAAACCCGTGTGTATTGGGCAAAAACAACGTTGGTTTTTGTTGCAATTAGTGGGTGATGAAAAAAATATTAATATGAACACAACAAAATCACCGGAATTTGATGGTTGGCGTTGGGTGAGTTTTTGGTATCCCGTACGTCAGGTTGTGTCTTTTAAGAAAGATGTTTATCGCAAAGCGATGAAAGAGTTTGCTCAAGTAATGTTTAGCAACGAAAAAACATTGCTTGAAAATACGCAGGAGCATGAGATAAATAAACCTTATCATGCACCGCGTAAAAATGGTTCTTCTAAATATCAAAAACGTTCATTTTATAAATCAAGGGGGCAATAATGCTCACTTTTATTCTACTTTGTTTACTTGTCGGGTCTGTTGTTGGTTTTCTTGCAGGATTATTTGGCATTGGTGGCGGGTTAATTATCGTCCCTACCTTGGTTTATTTATTGCCGATGGTAGGCGTACCTGAACCCTTGCTGATGTCCACCGCATTAGGGACTTCATTTGCGACCATTGTCATTACAGGATTTTCTTCTGCACAACGTCATCATAAACTAGGCAATATAGAGTGGAGCGCCGTGAAAGTATTGGCACCGATGGTGATGATTTCGGTCTTTATCTCTGGTTTGTTTATTGGCAAGCTTGAGCGTGATGTATCAGCTAAAATCTTTGCCTGTTTAGTCGTGTATTTAGCAGCCAAAATGGTGATTTCTATTAAGAAAAGTACAGGGAAAACCAAACCTTTAACAACGCAAGCTTCTGTTATTGGTGGTATTTTAATTGGGATGGCATCAAGCGCAGCAGGTGTAGGCGGTGGCGGTTTTATCGTGCCATTTTTAAATTCCCGCGGGATTGATATGAAAAAAGCCATCGGTTCTTCTGCATTCTGTGGGGCACTTCTTGGTTTATCAGGCATGTTTAGCTTTATGGTGAGTGGTTGGGGTAATCCTGCCATGCCAGATTATTCTCTGGGTTATGTTTATTTGCCTGCCGTGCTTGGTATTACGGGCACTTCATTCTTCACTTCTAAATTAGGGGCAACAGCAACCACTAAACTCCCTGTACCGACCTTGAAAAAAGGCTTTGCCTTGCTATTAGTTGCGATCGCAGTTGATATGTTTATGAAATAAGGAATGTTATGAATTCAGAATTTTTGATGCTTCCACATTTTGATCCGACTATTTTCACTTTAGGTGACAGTAATATAGGGTTGCGTTGGTATGGTTTAATGTATTTATTAGGCTTTATCTTTGCTCGTTGGCTAGCGG
Source organism: uncultured Haemophilus sp. (assembly GCA_965143545.1). GTDB lineage: Bacteria > Pseudomonadota > Gammaproteobacteria > Enterobacterales > Pasteurellaceae > Haemophilus_D. The sequence continues at coordinate 6,254 of CBCSVJ010000029.1, forward strand.
TTCGTCGTGCAAATCAACCGAATAGTAGTTGGACCGTCGATCAAGTAGATACGTTACTTTTTAATGGTTTTATGGGCGTATTCTTAGGTGGCCGCATTGGCGATGTTTTCTTCTATAATTTTGATCATTTTGTGCAAGATCCGCTGTATTTATTCCGTGTTTGGGAAGGGGGAATGTCATTCCATGGTGGATTAATCGGGGTAATTATCTCAATGATTTGGACCTCTTATTCTCAAAAAAGAAGCTTTTGGCAAACGGCAGATTTCGTGGCTCCATTGATTCCCTTTGGTTTAGGGATGGGACGAATTGGTAACTTCATCAATTTAGAACTTTGGGGACGAGAAACCAATGTTCCTTGGGCCATGATTTTCCCAAATGATCCTTTGTTATTACCACGCCATCCTTCACAGCTTTATGAAGCATTCTTAGAAGGTTTTGTACTGTTTATTATTCTGAATGTCTTTATTAAAAAGCCTCGCCCAGCAGGTTCGGTAGCAGGATTATTCCTGGTTGGTTACGGGATTTTCCGTTTTATCGTTGAATATGTTCGTGAGCCTGAAGTGGAGTCTTTCTTAGGCATCATGACACGTGGGCAAGCCCTTTGCTTACCGATGATTATTGGTGGTGGATTAATTATCGCATGGGCATACAATCGCGCAAAAAGTGCGGTTCATCAGTAAGGAGTTTTTTATGAAACAATATTTAGATCTTTGTCGACGCATTGTAAATAAAGGTGAGTGGGTTGCTAATGAGCGTACTGGCAAGCGTTGTCTTACCGTGATTAATGCGGATTTAGAATATGATGTTGCCAATAATCAATTCCCTTTAATTACCACGCGTAAAAGTTATTGGAAAGCAGCGATTGCGGAATTTCTAGGTTATATCCGTGGTTATGATAATGCCGCGGACTTCCGCAAGCTTGGCACCAAAACATGGGATGCAAATGCCAATGAAAATGCCGCTTGGCTTGCCAATCCACATCGTAAAGGCACCGATGATATGGGGCGCGTTTATGGTGTGCAAGGTAGAGCATGGCGTAAACCGAATGGCGAAACCATTGATCAACTTCGTAAAATTGTGAACAATTTAAGCCGAGGGATTGATGACCGCGGTGAAATCCTGACTTTCTTCAACCCAGGCGAATTTGATCTAGGTTGTTTGCGTCCTTGCATGCACACTCATACTTTCTCCTTAGTGGGTGATACATTGCATTTAACCAGCTATCAGCGTTCTTGTGATGTGCCACTTGGCTTAAACTTCAATCAAATTCAGGTCTTTACTTTCCTTGCTTTGATGGCGCAAATTACCGGTAATAAACCGGGTAAGGCATATCATAAAATTGTAAATGCGCATATTTATGAAGACCAAATTGATTTAATGCGTGATGTGCAATTAAAACGTGAACCATTCCCTTCACCACAATTAGAAATTAATCCTGATATTAAAACCCTTGAAGATCTTGAAACTTGGGTAACGATGGATGATTTCAAGGTGGTGGGGTATCAATCTCACGAACCAATTAAATATCCTTTCTCAGTTTAGGCATTCAAAGTGCGGTCAGATTTAGACGAGAAATTTATGCAACACGCCCTGATGCTTGCCGAACGTGCGGAAGCACTCGGCGAGATTCCTGTCGGGGCGGTGTTAGTGGATGATGAAGGAACTATTCTCGGTGAAGGTTGGAATTGATCTATCATTGAAATTGATCCGACCGCTCACGCTGAAAGTGTCGCATTGCGTAACGCCGCACAACAGAGTCACAATTATCGTCTGCTAAATACCCCACTCTATGTCACCCGTGAGCCTTGTACCATGTGTGCTGGCGCGATTTTACATAGCCGGATTAAACGATTAGTTTTCGGTGCATCAGATTATAAAACAGGAGCTGTAGGTTCTCGTTTCCACTTCTTTGATGATTA
>CBCSVJ010000030.1:0-8146 GCA_965143545.1 uncultured Haemophilus sp.
ACTTAAATCAGTTTTACCGCCGAATACACCTGCATTGTAATCTGATTCATATTCACTTTTTAATCCAAAATTCACATTCATACCACCACCAATGGCAAATTTGTCATTAATTGGTGCCACAAAATACATATTTGGAATCAATGAACCAGGAACAACACTATTATGAGCTGCAGAACCAACAGCAACGGTACGACCTAGTGCATTAACTGTAACTGGACCACTCATGTGAATTTTAGAATCCACATAAACGCCACCCACAGAGAATTGATTAGTTTTGAATAAACTCATTAATGCAGGGTTAGTTGCAACTACTGCAGCATTATCAACAATTGCTGCTTCACCGGCATAAGCACGACCAAGACCGGATGTAGAAACTTCTGCTAATTGGAATGCGGCTGCATTTGCACCGCTTGCTGCTAACAATGTGGTCATTGCTAATAGCGTTTTATTAAATTTTGTCATTTGGAACCTTTTGTTATTAATAATGAAAAAATCCGCGAGATTCTAAAACTCCAATAAATGGAGTGCAAATTATTTTAGATTAATTTAAAAGTGTTCCGACCAGTGATAAATAAATGATATTTAAATTAAAAAAATGCGGCTACTTTGGCAGAGTGTTTTAAAAATGCTAGAATAGAACCAATCTTAATTTTAAATAAGGAAATCCTATGACAGTAACATGCAAAGCAGAAGAATCTCTCACTTGTAGTTGTGTTGATGTGGGTACGATTATTGACGGTTCAGATTGCTCTGTTGATATTCATCAAACCTATGCGAATAAAGCTGAAGCTGAAGCGGCACTTAATCGTTTCATTGAAAAAGCACGCAAAACAGAAAGCGATCCTTGCGACATTAAAAGTGAAATCACAGAAACTGAAAATGGCGCCAATTTAACGGCGCGTTTTACATTTAGCTGCCAAGCTGAAGCGATGATTTTCGAATTAGCAAATCGCTAAAAATATTTTAGAAATTGACCGCACTTTATCATGCAAAATAAAGTGCGGTTATTTTTTTGCTTAAATCCTGATTAAATCACTATCGCAAACGTTTGCTTAATCTGATACAATCACGCCGTTTTATCATTTAACCTAAAAATATAGGATAGCATTGTGAGCAAACCATCATTAAGTTATAAAGATGCAGGCGTGGATATTAATGCCGGTAATGAATTAGTTGAACGTATTAAACCACACGTGAAACGAACTACTCGTCCTGAAGTCATCGGGGGATTAGGTGGATTTGGCGCATTATGTGCTATTCCGGGCAAATATAAAGAACCGATCCTCGTTTCAGGTACAGACGGTGTAGGAACAAAACTACGTTTAGCCATTGACTTAAAAAAACACGATACCATTGGTATTGATTTGGTTGCAATGTGTGTTAACGATTTAGTGGTTCAAGGCGCCGAACCATTATTCTTCTTAGACTACTATGCGACAGGAAAACTTGATGTGGATGTTGCCTCTGATGTGGTAAAAGGCATTGCTGAAGGCTGTGTACAATCGGGTTGTGCATTAGTTGGTGGTGAAACCGCTGAAATGCCGGGTATGTACCACGCTGGCGATTATGACCTTGCCGGTTTCTGTGTGGGTGTGGTTGAAAAATCAGAAATCATTGATGGCAGTCAAGTTAAAACGGGTGATGCTTTAATCGCACTTGGTTCAAGTGGCCCGCATTCAAATGGTTATTCTTTAATTCGTAAAGTCATTGATGTTGCTGGCGTCAACCCAGCCACTGAGCAATTAGGTGGTCGTCCATTAAGTGAACAAGTGCTTGCGCCGACAAAAATCTATGTAAAATCTGTTCTTGCCTTAATCAAACAAACGGAAGTCCATGCTATCGCACACTTAACCGGCGGCGGTTTCTGGGAAAATATCCCTCGTGTATTACCGAAAAATACCAAAGCGGTTATCGATGAAAGCAGTTGGGAATGGCAACCCGTGTTCAAATGGTTACAAGAAAAAGGCAACATCGAAACCTATGAAATGTACCGAACATTTAACTGTGGCGTTGGGATGGTGATTGCATTACCACAATCGCAAGTGGAAACCGCTTTAGCGATTTTAAAACAATCCGGTGAAAATACCTGGTTAATCGGTCATATTGAAAATGCAACAGATAACGAACCACAAGTTATTATTAAATAATTTCTCTTTTCCATTTCAGGGCGAAAATTTCAGAATGAAAGGTTCGCCCTTCTTTTATGTAGAATAATATGAAAAAAATTGCCGTCCTGATTTCAGGGCAAGGATCAAATCTTCAAGCAATAATTGAGGCTTGTCAAACTGGGTTTATTCCAGGAAAGGTCGTGACTGTCATCAGTAATAAAATTGATTCATTTGGCTTAGAACGCGCTGAAAGTGCGGGCATTCCTAGCCGAGTTTTTTTGCGCCAAGATTTTAGTTCCAATCTCGCTATGGATAAGGCTATAGGGGATTATTTAGACGCTCTCAATATTGATCTCATTGTGTTAGCCGGTTACATGAAAATCTTAACCAAACCATTCACACAACGTTTTGCTGGGAAAATTTTAAATATTCATCCTTCCCTTCTGCCAAAATATCCAGGGTTACATACTTATCAAAGAGCATTTGAGAATGGCGACAGCGAACACGGTACAACCGTGCATTTTGTCAATGAAGAGATCGATGGTGGTGCCATTGTGTTACAAGCTAAAGTGCCTATTTTCCCTGGTGATACCGTCGAGGAAATTGAACTTCGTACACGTGAACAGGAATATAATATTTATCCTTTAGTGATCAAATGGTTTATTGAAGATCGATTAAAACTGATTGAAAATCAAGCTTATTTAGATGGTAAGTTACTACCGCCTAATGGCTATGCTTATGAATAAAACGATGTTCTCTCTTGAAAATGGTAAATGAAATCACCATTAAACAACCTGATTTTATGAAAAAAACAATAAACCCTGTATAATCGGGGTTTTATTATTGTGGGATATAGTATGCAAATTAACTTTACTCAGATTTTTCAAGATAGCCTCAACTTTATGCGTAATCAGCGAAAAACCGTGCTACTTTTCGTTGGTATTTTCGTCATCTCACAATTGATTAATGCATTAGTCAGTGTCCCAATGCCGAGTTTGGGTGATAATCCTAATCCATCACAACAGGATATTATTGATGCATTGAGCAAAGTGGAGCCAACTGCACTGATTGGATCTTTTTTATTCCAACAATTATTGATGTCTTTTATTGCGACCTTCGGTATTGCAACCATTCATCATATTAGTCTGCAAAATGAAAATCCGATTAATCAAGGACTCATGCTTACATTGCGTCGTTTTTTAGGTGAGTTCGTTTTATATATTTTTATGACATTGCAACTTATCTTTGAGCTCATTTTTAAGCAAAAATGCCCTCTCCCCTCTAGCCTTTATTTCAATGGTATTTGGTTTATTTTTCTTTGTTCGCCTATGCTTATCGCCTGTGCATTACATTGCAGCAAATCAATCTATCGGGCAAAGTGCTTTACAGGTGTGGCGTGCAGGTATTAAACGTAATGGCGTATTAATTATTTATGCCTTGCTCACTTATTTACTTCTTCCTTTAGTGGTGAATACCATTGGTGCAATCTTGGGTTCATCATTTTTAAGTGCTATCATTGGTATCTTGGCTGCATTATTTCAAATGTTTATTTTGGTATTTACTTACCGTTTTTACAGCTTATTTATGAAGGCATAATATGAAGCAACTTCTTGAATTTATTCCTCTTGTTCTCTTTTTCATCACCTACAAAATGTTTGGGGTGCGTGAAGCAGCTATTGTCTTAGTGATCGCGACCATCATTCAGATGGTTGTACTAAAACTGAAATATGGCGTAATTGAGAAACAACAAAAAATCATGGCGATTGCTGTCGTCTTTTTTGGTTTACTCACTGCCTATTTCAATGAAATCAAATATCTACAATGGAAAGTCACGATTATTAATGCCTTATTTGCCATTGTTTTATTGGTTGCACAATTCCAATTCAATACGCCATTAGTGAAAAAGTTATTAGGCAAAGAAATCCAGTTACCGGATAATGTGTGGAACAAATTAAATGTAGGCTGGGCAGGATTTTTTATTCTGTGTATGCTGGTAAATATTTATATCAGCCAAAATATGTCTGAAGATGCTTGGGTTGATTTCAAATCTTTTGGTTTACTTGGTATGACCTTTGTTGCAACAATTGTCAGCGGTGCTTATATTTACCGTTACTTACCTAAAGATGATCAAAAAAATGACGGGGACAAATAATGGTTTCAAATCTTATCGATAAAGACGGTCGTCAATCTAAAGGCGTATTATTATTACGCACCTTAGCGATGCCTTCAGATACCAATGCGAACGGTGATATTTTCGGTGGCTGGATTATGTCACAAATGGATATGGGCGGAGCAATTCTAGCAAAAGAAATTGCTCATGGTCGCTTTGTCACCGTTGCCGTAGAAAGTATGAATTTCATTAAGCCTATCGCCGTCGGTGACGTGGTGTGTTGTTACGGCCAATGTCTCAGTGTGGGTCGTTCTTCTATTAAAATCAAGGTAGAAGTATGGGTGAAAAAAGTTGCCAGTGAACCAATTGGGGAACGTTACTGCGTGACAGATGCTGTATTTACCTTTGTAGCTGTAGGAAAAGACGGCAAATCCCGCTCTATTCCACGTGAAGGTAATCTTGAACTAGAACGAGCATTAGCCTCTATCGAAGAATTAAATTGTTAAAAGGATAAATGATGTATTACGTGATTTTTGCCCAAGATATTCCTGGTACTTTAGAAAAACGCTTTGCTGTACGTGAGCAACATCTTGCTCGTTTAAAACAATTACAAGCAGAAGGTCGCTTATTAACAGCAGGTCCCAACCCTGCCATTGACGATGAAAATCCAGGTGAAGCTGGCTTTACCGGCTCAACTGTGATTGCTCAATTCGAAAGCCTGTCTGCAGCAAAAGACTGGGCAGCACAAGATCCTTATGTTGAAGCTGGCGTTTACGGTGATGTGATTGTGAAGCCTTTCAAAAAAGTTTTCTAAATAAAACGAACTCTACACTCAAAGACGGATCTAAATATCCGTCTTTCTCTTTATATGGAATCTCCTATGCGAGCACTTAAACAAACGACAAGTTCGTTATTGATTTTAACCGCACTTTCAGGCTCAGCTTTGGCTAATCAGCATGCTCATAAAAGCAAAAATGAAACTGCGCCACAAATTAACCTTGCAGAAGAACAAGCCAAATGGACACAACAACAGCACGCTCATGAATTAAAGCTGATTGAACAACGAGCGACTTTTCTGCAATTAGAATCGCTCCTAAAAAGTGCGGTCAAAAATAATAATGTTTCTAATAATGCCAAATTATTTATTGGGCTTATTGATTCTTTAAAAGGCTATCCATTGCAAACTGATGCTATGGCGGCTTATTTAGATGCGCGTGTAAAAACCGTTAATCGCGATACGCCTCGTGAAGAAGTGAATGCATTGAGAACAGACATTGAACAATTTATTCAGCAACATTCCTCTCATTTTCTACGTGGAAAATTAGAACAAAGTATTTTTACGTTGTTAATCAATGCTGAAGATACTCAAGCACTTGCCAAACTCACGCCAAATAATTTGGAAAGACAAATTGCCGTGCTTACAGCTAAATATCAAATAGAAGCAGCCAATACCAGTCAGATGACAGAAAATCAATCAAACGACAAGAATAAATCGGCTATTTTGTCTGAATATGAACAGCTTTGGCTCAACAATGCTGAACTTCCTAATGATGCGCAACTCTGGGCGGCTTGGTATTCACAAGGTGGACGCTCTGAAGAGAAAATCTATCAAAAAGCGGAAATGCTTTTTAGTAAAAATGACGCGAAAGGTCTCGAAATACTCGCTAAAGAATTAGAAAAAGTTGATGGTGCGAAAGAAAATGCTCAGGTAAATATCGATTTGGCTCTTTATTTGGATCTCTTAAAAAATCCAGCAAATCTGAAAACACTCGCTGAGAGCCTCCCATTAATGGATGGTAATACGAATAAAATTATCCATAAATTTGCTGTAGTGCTAGGTTTTGCTCGTTATCTACGAACCATTCCGGAAAATATGAATGAGCCAACGTTTACCCTTTACGAACAATGGGCGAAAAATTGGCAATTAAATGAAACGGAATTACGTGATTGGAAAATTGCCTTTATTAGTCGTTTCTTTGATAACGAAAGCCCTAATTTTGTGCAATGGCGCGATCAAGAACTTCTCAAACTTAATGCAGATAATCTCATTGAGCGTCGTTTACGTACGGCTATTTGGCAAAAAACGGATTTATTAGCTTGGTTAAATGCACTTTCAGATGAAGCAAAACAAAAACAAGAATGGCGTTATTGGATGGCTAAAACAACCGCTCAAGCATCCGATAAAGATGCAAAACAACACTTAGAAGCTTTATCGAAAGAACGTGGGTTTTATCCAATGTTGGCTGCGGTCAAATTAGGCTATTCTTACAAACTAGAAATGCCTAAAATGCCTCAAGAGTCCAATATCCAAGAGAAATATGCAACTGAATTAGCTGAGATTGCAGAACTGCGTCAATTAGATCGATTAGGTGCAGCCAAACAACGCTGGCGTTCCCTATTGGAAAAATTACCACAAGAGAAACAACTTGCGTTAAGCCAATATGCGAATGAACAAAATTGGTTTGAATTGGGCGTAGATGGCTCGATTATTGCAAAAGCTTGGGATTATATCGACTTACGCTTACCAAATGCTTACAGTCAATATTTTGATATTGCCCTCAGTAATGTGAACCTCAGCGCAACGGAACCTCAAGCTATTGTGGATAATCGTGTAACCAAAACCTTCGCCATGGCAATTGCGCGCCAAGAAAGCGCTTGGAATCCAATGGCACAATCTTCTGCAAATGCTCGAGGATTAATGCAGTTATTACCGAGTACGGCACAAAAAACGGCAGAAAATCAGCAACTTCCTTATAACGGTGAGGTAGATTTATTCAAACCGCTTAATAATATTTTACTCGGTACAGCTCACTTAAATGAGCTGAATGCTAAATATCCCAATAATCGCATTTTGATCGCCTCTGCCTATAATGCCGGAGCAAGCCGTGTAGAAAAATGGCTTTCGAGAGCCAATGGCAAATTGGCTATGGATGAATTTATTGCGTCCATTCCATTCTTTGAAACTCGGGGTTATGTTCAAAACGTATTAACTTACGATTTTTACTATCAAAACCTACAAAACAAAGAAAAATTACAAACCTTTAGCAAAGAGGAATACGATCGGCTATACTAGTCGCACTAGTTTAATAGTATAGGATTGTTGATATGTATATTAGTCGCAATTTAGAACAATGGAATGCTTTCCTCGCGACCTTGCAAACCGCGTTTGAGCAAGGCAAAGCACAAGATTTCTTAACGCTCCTACTCACACCTGATGAGCGCGATGCGGTGGGTTTACGTTTACAAATCGTGGCTCAGTTATTGGATAAGAATCTCTCCCAACGAGAGATTCAACAGAATCTCAATACCAGTGCGGCAACCATTACGCGTGGTTCTAATATGCTCAAAACAATGGATCCGGATTTTATAAACTGGGTGAAAAGCCAACTCGATGAGCAAACTGCAAAAAACTAAGCGAATTCTGACCGCACTTTTACATCTTTTTCGCCCATCTTGGTGGAAAAAAAATTGGCAACGGGTTGCGTGGCGTTTTTCTCTCGCAATCCTAGCGTTTTTCATTTGCTTCCGCTTTATCCCTGTTCCCTTCTCTGCCTATATGGCACAGCAAAAAATCGGACACTTATTACAGTTGGATTTCAGCTATTCAATCAAATATGATTGGGTGAGTCTTGATGAAATCTCACCGAATATGCAACTTGCAGTAATTGCCGCTGAAGATCAAAAATTCCCCCACCATTGGGGCTTTGATTTTGAGGCGATTCAAAAGGCCTTTAAATTCAATGAAAAATCTCGCCGAACCCGAGGCGCTTCAACGATTTCTCAACAAACAGCAAAAAACCTCGTTCTCTGGCATGGACAAAGTTGGCTTCGCAAAGGATTAGAAGTTCCCACAACGGCATTAATGGAAATCTTTTGGTCCAAAGAACGCATTTTAGAAGTGTATTTGAACATCGCAGAATTTGGTAAT
>CBCSVJ010000031.1:0-7988 GCA_965143545.1 uncultured Haemophilus sp.
ATTTGTATTGGAGATTTGGGATAATGATGGATTTACAAGGGCAATTTTTAATTGCGATGCCACAGTTGGAGGATTATTTCCAAAATACCGTGGTGTATATGTGTGAACATAATGAGCAAGGTTCGATGGGTTTAGTGATTAATCAACCCACCGATTTAAGCATTGCTGAGTTGTATTCAAAAATGAATTTTATGATGAAAAATGACCGCGCTTTTAGCAATGAACTTGTGCTTGCTGGTGGTCCAGTACATTCTGAGCGTGGTTTTATTCTGCATAAGAAAACCGCGAAAGAATTTGAGCATAGTTATAAAATTACTAATGAGATGTTTCTGACCACTTCGGCAGATATTGTGGAAACCTTTGGTTCAGAGGATGCGCCCGAAAAATATCTTGTTGCGCTCGGTTGTGCAAGTTGGACAGCTGGACAGTTAGAACAAGAGATTGCAGATAATGCGTGGTTAGTGGCACCTGCTTCAGACAGCATTTTATTTGAAACGATTTATGAAGATCGTTATCCTGCCGCGAATCAATTATTAGGGATTAATCCTCATAATTTTGTTTTTTCACAAGTGGGGCACAGTTAATGGGCATCACAGCAATCGCGTTTGATTTCGGTACAAAAAGCATCGGTTGTGCAGTCGGACAAAGTATCACGGGAACGGCGCAAGCCTTGCCTGCATTTAAAGCGCAAGATGGGATTCCAAATTGGGATGCTATTGAAAAATGCCTAAAGGATTGGAAACCCGATGTCATTGTGGTGGGATTGCCTTTAAATATGGATGGTACCGAGCAAGATTTAACACTTCGTGCGAAAAAATTTGCCAATCGCTTAAATGGTCGTTTCGGTATCAAAGTAGAACTGCAAGATGAGCGCTTAACGACGGTTTCTGCTCGAGATGAAATTTTTCAGCGTGGTGGTTATCGAGCGCTCAATAAAGGCAAAGTAGATGGGATTTCTGCTTGCTTGATTTTAGAAAGTTGGTTCGAAAACTATTCAGAATAAGTCAAAAATAAACCGCACTTTAAGGTGCGGTTTGTTGTATTGATAGGTTTATTTTTTTATCCAAATCAGACTCGCCATTCGGCCTGTTTTGCCATCTCGACGATAGGAAAAGAAGGTTTCTTTTTCAGTGAATGTACAATGTTCACCACCGTAAATTTGGGTAATCCCTAATTTGTTGAGGCGTTGTGTGGCGATTTGATAAAGATTGCCGAGGTATTTTCCGTATTCATTCGGATCGGGTCGAAAAGCCGTTTCTGCAATCGGGTCAAAAGCCATAAATTGCTCAATCACTTCTTTTCCTACTTGGAACGCATTAGGTCCGATCGCAGGTCCAAACCACGCAATAATCTCTTCAGGGGCGGATTGGAAACATTTTACCGTTTCTTCTAATACACCATCACAGAGACCGCGCCAGCCCGCATGGGCCGCCGCTATTTCAGTACCTTGCTTATTGGTGAATAAAACCGGCAAACAATCAGCTGTCATCACCAAGCATACTTGGTTAGGTTGATTGGTATAAACCGCATCGGCCTCTAAATTATTGCCCTCATAAGGCACCGTGATTACACGAGTGCTGTGCGTTTGAGTTAAAAACAACGGGAAATGTGGCAGATTAAATTTTTCGACCAATAAAGTGCGGTTAGTTTTGACCGCACTTTTATCGTCTTCGACATGATCACCCAAATTGAAACTATCGAAAGGCGGCAGGCTTACGCCACCTTCTCTTGTAGTTGTAAAAGCTTGGATATGTGGTGGAACATTCCAGTTTGGAACAATGGTTTTCATCTTAATAATCCAATTCGTCTTTATGTTCGAGGTAATCCGCTTTTAAGGCATGCAGTAATTCGATAAAGTCATCTGGCAATGGGGCATACCATTCCATCATTTCTCCCGTAATCGGGTGAGCTAAACGCAACATAACCGCATGTAAGGCTTGGTGTTTAAAATTGCGTAGCACTTCAGTGAAGGCTTCGCTTGCATTTTTAGGTGGACGAGGACGACCTCCGTAAGTTTGATCACCCAATAGTGGATGCGCAATATGTGCCATGTGCACACGAATTTGGTGAGTACGACCTGTTTCTAAACGTAAGCGTAAACGCGTGTAATTACGGAAATTTTCCATAATGCGATAGTGCGTCACAGCCGGTTTGCCCATTGGGTGAACCGCCATCAATGTGCGTTTTGTCGCGTGGCGAGCCATTGGCTGATCTACGGTTCCACCTTTGGTCATAATGCCACTAGCGACGGCTTCGTATTCACGAGTAATTTTACGTTTTTGTAAGTCACGTACGAGTTTGGTTTGTGCTGGAATAGTTTTGGCAACAACCATGAGACCCGTCGTGTCTTTATCTAAACGATGCACAATTCCTGCGCGCGGTACTTCAGCAATAGGTGGATAGTGATAGAGTAGCGCGTTAAGCACAGTACCATCCGGATTGCCTGCACCTGGGTGAACCACGAGATCTTTAGGTTTGTTAATCACGATAATATCGTCATCTTCATAAACGATATTGAGTGGAATATTTTGTGGCTCAAAACGGTTTTCATCTTCCACTTCTACCGAAATTTCAATTTGCTCTCCGCCGTAAACTTTTGCACGGGGAATATCGGCAATTTCACCATTCATTTTTACCTGTTTTGCTTCAATCCAGGTTTTTAAACGCGAACGGGAATATTCTGGGAACAACTCTGCGAGGGTTTGGTCTAAACGCTGTCCCATTTGTTCGGGCTGAATTTCAGCCGTTAAGGTAATTTGTGGCATAAAAAATCCATCTAAAAATTTAAAAAGTTGGCTTATTGTGTAATGTTCTATACAATATTCGTTAATTGTAACTTATTTATTGATTTTCGTAAAAATTAAGGAAAAAAGAATGCGTAAAATAAAATCTCTTGCACTTATTGCATTGACCTCATTCGCTATTGCAGCTTGTAGCAGTGGTAATAAAGAAGTAGAGCAAGCTTCTGTTGATGATCTTTATGCAAAAGGGGCTGCAGCATTGCAAGAAGGGAGCTATTCTGACTCGATTCGTTATTTAAAAGCAGCGACAGAGCGTTTCCCTGGTAGTACTTACCAAGAGCAAGCAATGCTTGATTTAATTTATGCAAACTATAAAACGCAAGATTACACCGCAACGTTGGTAACCGTAGATAACTATTTACACCAATTCCCACAAAGTCCGAACCGTGACTATGCAGTGTATATGGCGGGTTTAACGAACCTAGCAACTGCCGATAACATGATCCAAGATTTCTTTGGTATCGATCGTGCAACGCGTGAAACAACTTCAATGAAAACGGCGTTTTCTAACTTCCAAAGCTTAGTGCGTGCGTTCCCAAATAGTCCATATTCACAAGATGCAGTAGCACGTATGGCATACATCAAAGATTCATTAGCTCGTCATGAATTAGAAATTGCGAAATTCTATGCAAAACGTGATGCGTGGGTGGCGGTATCAAATCGTGTAGTGGGTATGTTACAACAATATCCAGATGCAAAAGCGACTTACGAAGGTTTATTCTTAATGAAAGAAGCCTATGACAAAATGGGGTTACAACAATTAGCAAGTCAAACTCAACAAGTCATCGATGCGAATAAAGATAAACAGTTTGCAGATGTGAAAAAACCGGAAGAGTCTGATTTAATTCAACCGGTTAAAAAATAATCCGGTCCCTTGTGGGACGTGCTTGAATAAGCAAAATTATTCAAATAAAGGCTAGTCAAACCAATCAAATTGAGCTAGTATAAATTTAAAAGATTTCCTGGGGTGTTCGTGGATGGGTTATGTCCCTGAGCCGATACTTAGAACTTTATAAATCGGTTTCCCGCCATTGGTGTGTAGGCTTGACCTTTGACTTTGTCATTGGACTAAAGAAACCTAAAAATGGCCTTACCGGTTTCCTTGGACCGTCGGGTTCAAGGACTACTACTCGTAGCGGCACTCTGGGACCTTCCTTTAAAATCCATTCTTTCCAATCGAATGAAATCAACACAGCAAACCCTTCGTCATCAGCTCCGTCAACAAATTCGTAAAACACGAGCAAATTTGACCGCACTTCACCAGCAACAGGCGGAAGACTCCATTACTCAACAAGCGCTTGCCTTAATTGAAGAACGAAATGCACAGCATATTGCCTTGTATGTTTCCTTTGATGGTGAAATCTCCACGGATAAACTTATCAAAACCCTTTGGGCACAAGATAAGCACGTTTATTTGCCGGTATTGCACCCTTTCAATCCTAACCATCTTTTGTTCTTGCGTTATTTGCCAGATACACCAATGCTGAAAAATAAATTTGGCATTTGGGAGCCAAAACTCAATGTGCAAAATGTATTACCTTTGGATGAATTAGATATTCTTTTTACGCCACTCGTCGCGTTTGATAAACAAGGAAATCGTCTAGGCATGGGCGGTGGTTTTTATGATCGCACCTTACAAAATTGGCAAAATGCTTCTTTTATTCCTGTGGGATTAGCCCATCAATGTCAGCAAGTCGAACAGCTGCCTACAGAAGCGTGGGACGTGCCACTTCATCAAATCTTAGTTGCTTAAACCTATCAAGAAGTAAAGTTTGATAGAAAAAATTAAAAATAGTCTATTTTTTCTCTTGAAATACCAAAAAATGGTCTTATTTAATTACTCATAAAGGGGATGACCCCAAGGATTTTATGCAGGAGAAGATAAGATATGAATATTGAAAAATTTACCACTAAATTCCAACAAGCACTTAGTGAAGCACAGTCATTAGCGCTTGGTAAAGATAATCAGTTTATCGAACCAGTGCATTTATTGGCCGCACTTTTAAATCAACAAGACGGTTCAATTGCACCAATTTTAACGACCAGTGGTGTGAATGTCGCGTTATTACGTAATGAATTAAACGCCGAATTGAATAAATTGCCACAAGTATCGGGTAACGGCGGTGACGTGCAAATTTCTCGTCAATTACTCAACTTATTGAATTTATGTGACAAATTAGCACAACAAAAACAAGATAAATTTATTTCCAGTGAATTGTTCTTATTAGCGGCGCTTGAAGAGCGCGGTGCATTAAATGACATTTTGAAAAAATGTGGTGCGAAAAAAGAACAAATTTTACAAGCGATTCAACATATTCGCGGAGGACAAAGCGTGAACGATCAAAATGCAGAAGAAAGTAGACAAGCTCTTGAAAAATATACGATTGATTTAACAGCTCGAGCTGAAAGTGGCAAACTCGACCCAGTTATTGGTCGTGATGAAGAAATTCGTCGAGCCATTCAAGTATTGCAACGTCGTACCAAAAACAACCCAGTATTAATCGGTGAGCCTGGTGTAGGTAAAACTGCTATTGTAGAAGGTTTGGCACAACGTATTGTCAATGGTGAAGTACCGGAAGGCTTGAAAAACAAACGTGTTCTTTCTTTAGATATGGGTGCCTTGATTGCAGGTGCTAAATATCGTGGTGAATTTGAAGAACGTTTAAAAGCGGTATTAAATGAACTTGCAAAAGAAGAAGGTCGAGTGATCCTCTTTATTGATGAAATCCATACCATGGTTGGTGCAGGTAAAACTGACGGTGCGATGGATGCAGGCAACTTATTAAAACCAAGTTTAGCTCGTGGTGAATTACACTGTGTGGGTGCAACAACGTTAGACGAATATCGTCAATATATCGAGAAAGATGCGGCGCTTGAACGTCGTTTCCAAAAAGTCTTTGTAGATGAACCAAGTGTAGAAGATACCATTGCGATCTTACGTGGTTTGAAAGAGCGTTATGAGATCCATCACCATGTAGATATTACTGACCCAGCAATCGTGGCAGCGGCAACACTTTCACATCGTTATATTTCCGATCGTCAATTGCCGGATAAAGCCATCGATTTAATCGATGAAGCAGCTTCGAGCATCCGTATGGAAATTGACTCTAAACCTGAGCCGCTCGATCGTCTTGAACGTCGTATCATCCAATTAAAATTGGAACAACAGGCATTACAAAAAGAAGAAGACGAAGCCAGCCGTAAACGTTTAGAAATGTTAGAAAAAGAACTTTCTGATAAAGAACGTGAATATGCTGAACTTGAAGAAGTTTGGAAATCAGAAAAAGCAGCACTTTCTGGTTCTCAACACATCAAACAAGCGTTAGATGCAGCGAAAACTGAAATGGAACAAGCGCGTCGTGCTGGCGATTTAAGCAAAATGTCTGAGCTTCAATACGGTCGTATTCCTGAATTGGAAAAACAACTTGCTGCCGCTGAAACTGGCGAAGGCAAAGAAATGAGCCTATTACGCTATCGTGTGACAGATGAAGAAATTGCGGAAGTACTTTCTAAAGCAACCGGCATTCCAGTTTCTAAAATGATGGAAGGTGAGAAAGAAAAACTCTTACGCATGGAAGAAGAATTGCACAAACGTGTGATTGGTCAAGAAGAAGCAGTCGATGCTGTAGCAAACGCGATTCGTCGTAGCCGTGCAGGGCTTTCAGATCCTAACCGCCCAATTGGTTCTTTCTTATTCTTAGGTCCAACTGGTGTAGGTAAAACCGAGCTTTGTAAAACTTTGGCGAAATTCCTCTTTGACAGTGAAGATGCGATGGTACGTATTGATATGTCAGAGTTTATGGAAAAACACAGCGTATCTCGTTTAGTAGGTGCCCCTCCAGGCTATGTTGGCTATGAAGAAGGAGGTTACTTAACTGAAGCGGTGCGTCGTCGTCCATATTCGGTGATTTTGCTCGATGAAGTGGAAAAAGCACACGCAGATGTATTCAATATCTTATTACAAGTATTGGATGATGGTCGTTTAACTGATGGTCAAGGTCGTACTGTGGACTTCCGTAACACCGTGGTGATTATGACCTCTAACTTGGGTTCTGATTTAATCCAAGGCAGCAAAGACGAAAGCTATAGCGAAATGAAAGCCTTAGTGATGTCAGTGGTGAGCCAACATTTCCGTCCGGAATTCATCAACCGTATTGATGAAACAGTGGTATTCCATCCACTTGGTAAAGAAAATATCCGTGCGATTGCAAGCATCCAATTAGAACGCTTAGCAAAACGTATGGAAACTCGTGGCTACGAATTAGTGTTTACCGAAGCGTTATTAGATTTCATTGGTGAAGTGGGTTACGACCCAATTTATGGGGCGCGTCCATTAAAACGTGCAATCCAACAAGAGATCGAAAACAGCTTGGCTCAACAAGTTCTATCTGGTCAATTATTACCAGGTAAAGTGGTCACCGTGGATTATGTGGATGGCAAAGTTCAAGCCAGACAATAATTTGTAAAATGAAAAGCCATTTAGTGAAAGCTAAATGGCTTTTTTATGCTTTAGTAAAAGATAAAATAGGGTAGAATGACGCTGTTTATAGCGTATAAAAATGAGGAAGAAAATGACCGCACTTTTAAAAATTGGTTTGGTTTCAGTATCAGATCGTGCATCAAGTGGTGTGTATCAAGATCAAGGGATTCCTGAATTACAACAATGGTTAGAACAAGCATTGGTGGATCCTTTTGAAGTAGAAACTCGATTAATTCCAGATGAGCAGCCATTAATTGAACAAACACTGAAAGAATTGGTGGATGAGCACCATTGTCATTTAGTGCTTACAACAGGTGGTACAGGGCCGGCAAAACGTGATGTGACACCTGACGCAACGTTAGCGGTAGCCGATCGTGAAATGCCTGGATTTGGCGAGCAAATGCGTCAAGTGAGTTTACATTTTGTGCCGACAGCGATTTTATCTCGTCAAGTTGGTGTGATTCGTAAAAACAGCCTAATCTTGAACTTACCTGGGCAGCCAAAAGCCATCAAAGAGACTTTAGAAGGCGTGAAAGATGAGCAAGGTAAGGTCTTAGTGAAAGGGATTTTTAGTGCAGTGCCTTACTGCTTGCAATTAATCGATGGTATTTATATTGATACCAAGCCTGAAGTGATTACAAGCTTCCGACCGAAAGCCGCACGACGCGAAAATTTGGAGAAATAAGATGAAAAAAATCGAAGCCATT
>CBCSVJ010000032.1:0-7891 GCA_965143545.1 uncultured Haemophilus sp.
AACACTTCTAAAACCGACATTCGTGATTTTATAAGGGAAATTTGTCTTGTACTCAACGTTATCGTGGTGATGACCATGGAAAACGTGTCTTACCCCTAATTTTTCTGCGAGTTGATTAATCACTCGGAATCCCATTGGATGGGGTTTAGGCGCTTCATGACAAATTAGAATATCGGCTTGTTCATTTTCAATGGCTTCGATATCAGAAGGGAAAATAGACGTGCGATGACGTAATGGTACACCGCCACGCCAAATTTTTTCTTGCGGGCTATATTGGCAATGGGATCAAAATACTTTGGCTTGTTTGGTGGCATCCAGATTTGTCCACGGAATACTCCTCCTAAGCCAGCAATGCGTTGTCCTTGAATTTCAACAACACGGTTATGCAAATTACGCGATTTCCAATGTGTACCCCAAATCGCCTCAAATGCGGCGACGGTTTTGCTGTCATGATTACCGTGAATAAACCAAATATCACAATATTTTGCGAGTTTATCTAATTCATCAGGCGAAGAAAGTTGCAAGTCGCCCAAAATAATCAGGGCAACGTTGTCATTTTCTTGCACGAAAGGATAAAGATGTTCATAACTTCCGTGCGGATCGCCTGCGAATAAAATCATCTTATTTCTCGGTGGTCAATGTACGCTTAGTATGCTGTAAACCTTCAAGTTCTTCATCATTTAACACTTTTTCCACAACAGATTTCACTTGGTTATAACGGTCTAAATAACTTGGCGATTCAATTTCAATGTAAGGCACTTTATATTTATCTAACAATTTCTTCAATAACTGTTGGAATTGTTGACGTTGTTTTTGGCTACCTAGACTACGTAATCCATCATCCACCCATTTTGTGTTGTTTTTCAATAAAATGGTTACATCAAACGGGTATTCTTTGATCATAGAATCTAAGAATGGATGGGCTTTGCCTTCATATTGAATACAAAAAGCCTGCGTGGTAATGAAATCAGTATCAATAATCGCCACTTTATGAGCATGACGCACGGCATAATCAATATAACGCTGGTGACCTAATGCCATTTGTGGATAGTCAGAATATTGCATAGCTTGCTCATCGCCACCTAATTTTTCAAAGACATATTCACGACCATATTCCCAGGCAGAGGTGGTATTAAATACGGCAGCCAGTTTGCTGACTAATACACTTTTACCGCTGCTTTCACCACCTAAAATGGCAATGGTTTTTGCAAAGAACGGACGAACTTCTTTCGGAATGAACTTCCAATATTGGAAAGGTGTAGTACGAATTTTCGTTGCAGATACGTTAAAGAAAGAGCGGTCAGGATCCACTAAAGAAACTTCGAGACCCAAGTATTTTTCATATGGCGCTTTATCTTGTGGCTCACTACTAAATACCATCGTCGGGGTAAATTGTTTTTCTTCAAAGAGATTTTTTACCGCTTCGCTCCAAGCTTGCCAACCATTCGGATAACTTGGAATGCCATCCTCAACTAAATGATGAATAAAAATGTGATCATTTTGATATTTAAAGATTTGTTGCATCCAGCGAAGGCGATCTTGTACCGTCGGCATGCGCTTCATTTTACTATCATAAAACAGTTTTAAATCGCGTTCGGTATCGCTACAGACAATCACGTGAAGCTCATCCACTTTACTGAATGCTTCATAAATCATATTAATATGGCCGGTGTGAACTGGGTAGAATTTCCCGAAAATTACACCCACTTTTTTATCGTGTTTGTTCGACATAATGTATCCTTCGCTAAATGACCACTGCGAGGTGGCTGAATAGTCCTATTTTATGCAATCTTTGTGCAAATAAAAACATTTTTCATTGAATGATTTTTTACAGCGACATTTTACGTTATACTACGACCTGCATTCTCAGGGCAGGGTGAAATTCCCTACCGGTGGTGATAGCCCACGAGCACTTAAAAGTGCGGTCAATTTTGATTGCGTTTTACAAAATTGTTTCGCTTTGTACTTTTAAGGTTAGCAGATTTGGTGAAATTCCAAAGCCGACAGTATAGTCTGGATGAAAGAGAATAAAACGGATTGGGTTCCCACTTCCGTTCTATTTATTTGCATTTCTCAGCCCTGATTCTGGTTAATTTTAACGTAACAACAAAGGAAATTACGATGAATCAGTCAATTTTATCTGCATTTGGTGCGACCGGCGAAGAACGGGTAATTAACGCATTGAATGCATTCAAACAAGGTAATGGCGTATTAGTATTGGATGATGAAGATCGCGAAAATGAAGGCGATTTAATTTTCCCAGCAGAAACCATTACGCCAGAACAAATGGCAAAACTTATTCGTTATGGCAGTGGTATTGTGTGCTTATGTATCACCGATGAACAATGCAAACAACTTGATTTGCCACCGATGGTTGAGCATAACAATAGCGTGAATAAAACCGCGTTTACCGTGACGATTGAAGCGGCAGAAGGTGTGTCAACAGGTGTATCAGCACAAGATCGCGTCACCACAATCAAAGCGGCAATTGCAGATCAGGCGAAACCGACAGATCTTCACCGTCCTGGACATGTTTTCCCATTACGTGCAGCAGAAGGCGGTGTTTTGGCACGTCGTGGTCATACTGAAGCCTCAGTTGATTTAGCACGTTTAAGTGGTTTTAAACCGGCAGGTGTCATTTGTGAAATTACGAATGATGATGGCTCTATGGCTCGTGCTGCAGAAATTATCGAATTTGCGAAAAAATTTGGTTATGCGGTATTAACAATTGAAGATTTAGTGGCATATCGTCAAAAACATCAGTGCTAATTAAATACTTGGAAAACAAAAGTGCGGTCAGAAAATCTCTTTAATTCTGACCGCACTTTGCATTTTAGGCTTAATTGGTTTCCACAAAGCTTAATGCCGTTTCGACCACTTCGATTCCTGCGCCTTGCTTAAAGGCATTTTCACTTAAATAGCGTCTCCATTGTCTTGCCCCTTTGCAGTTTTGGAATGCGCCAAGCATATGTCGAACGATATGATTTAAATAAACACCTTGGCTCAGTTGTTTTTCAATATAAGGAAACATGGCTTCCACCGCTTGTCTTGGTGTGACGATATCCGCATTAGCATCAAAAAGCATTTGATCAATATAGCCCAATAACGACGGATTTTGATAAGCCTCACGCCCAACCATCACGCCATCCACAAATTGAAAATGATGTTTCATTTCTTCGATGGTTTTAATACCGCCATTAATTGCAATGGTCAACTGTGGAAAGTCTTTTTTCAATTGATAAACACGCTCATAATCCAAAGGGGGAATCTCGCGATTCTCTTTCGGGCTTAATCCTGAAAGCCAGGCTTTTCGTGCGTGAACAATAAATTCTTGGCAGCCTGCATGATGGACTTTTTCGATAAAGTCGCAGAGAAATTCATAGCTATCCAAATCATCAATGCCAATACGCATTTTCACGGTGACAGGAATATTCACGACACTTTGCATTTCTGCAATACATTCTGCTACTAAATCTGCTTTTGCCATTAAGCAAGCACCAAACATACCATTTTGCACGCGATCGGAAGGGCAACCCACATTCAGATTAATTTCATGATAGCCTCTTTCTTCGGCTAATTTGGCACAATGTTTAAGTTGTGCGGGATCACTTCCGCCAAGTTGCAGGGCAACTGGGTTTTCTTGCAAATCAAAATCTAAATGATCGTATTTCGCATGAATAATGGCGGGAGCCGTAACCATTTCGGTATAAAGCAACGCATGTTTACTAAATTGACGATGAAAATATCGACAATGGCGTGTCGTCCAATCTAACATTGGCGCAACAGAAAAGCGGCCACGGTAAAAGTGCGGTTGGTTTTCTGACATATTTTATTTCTCTTGAATCTCGTTACGGCGAAGATCTTCTGCTTGTTGTTCCTGCATTCGTTGACGGAAACGTCCAGCCGCAAAGTGGTAAAAAGGTTTCGGACTAAATTGGCGCGAAATTATGGAGGCAATGATACTGGAAATCAATAGCCAAATCAGCACAGGTTGAGCCCCCGTCATTTCCATCACCACTACGCTGGCTGTCACAGGGGATTGTGTGCCGCCAGCTAAAAAGGCTGCCATACATAAAATGACCAAAAAGCGTTGATCGACCATGCCGTTGCTGATTTCCCATAACATGGTGCCGATACCCGCGCCAGTAGTGAGAGATGGCGTAAAAATTCCGCCCGCGATGCCATTCCAATAAGTCGTAACCGTTGCGAAGAGTTTTAGTATCCCCACTTCAGGCGAAACGAGTTGTCCTTCTAATGCTCTTGCAACAACATCATAACCTGTTCCATAGGTTTGTCCTTCGCTGTAGGTACCCATAGCCGCAAGCAATAAACCAAGTAATAAGGCAATATAAATAGGGTGTTTACGAATCCAGTCACGCCATTTGATTGGAGAAAGTCCCGCGAGTCCTTTGGCAAGGAGTCGTCCAAATATACCACCCAGTACACCGCAGATGACGCCACAAATGGCAAGCCAAAGATATAAATAAGGAATAGAGGTTGTGCCCCTATAAACAGGAAAGTAAGGGCTATTGCCTTGAATCGCCACTAAAATAAAACCGGCCGCTAATACACCGAGCAACACGCGGCGTTCCCAGCGTAACATCACACCTCGACCTAATTCTTCAATGGCAAAAATTACCCCAGCTAAAGGAGCGTTAAATGCGGCAGCAAGACCGCCTGCTGCACCTGTTGCGATGAGTTCATTCGTACTTAAGCCGCGGAAAGCAAAGTTATATTTACGACAGAAATTTCCCCAAGCTAGCATGACTGCAGCACCCACTTGAACAGAAGGGCCTTCTCGTCCAACAGACGCACCGATAATCATTGCAAAGAAAGTAAGTGGAATTTTCCAAATAGTTTGGCGAAATTTAACCAGTTTTGTTTTATAGCCATTGTAAGGAAGATTAATGGAGGCAATCACTTGTGGAATACCGCTGCCGCCAACATAAGGTGTGTATTTGGCGGTAAACCAGGTGAGAAAAGCGAGACCAAGCGGTAAAACGATCCAAACGGCGAGAGGGTATTTAGCAGACCAATAGGCATTAAATTCAAGTCCGATATCGGCTAGTTTGGCAAATCCAAAGGAAAAGAGGGCGACAAATGTCGCACCAATTAGTAAACATACAAATTCGAGTGTTTTATGAGAGATACGATGCGTTTGTCGAAGTTTTTTATGATAGAAATAACGTAAATGAAAAATGAATGAACGTAACATAATGATTGCCAACAAAATAATTCTGTTTGAAATTATAAAACTCTCGTCATAGACAGGCAATTAATTTGGAAAAGTGCGGTCAGTTTTGCGTCGATTTTTTATCAAGCGATCCTTTGCGATCCTATTTCTGTTTAAATATTGACAATGCGAGGTGAAACCATTAAAATTCAGCGTCTATTTCTTCTGTCTATTGGATGGAGAGATAGATTTTGTAACAAACATTCTATTATGAATAACATTTAAACTGGAGCTTTTTTAATGGCAACTATCAACCAGCTAGTACGCAAACCGCGTGTGAAAAAGGTTGTAAAAAGTAACGTTCCTGCATTAGAGGCTTGCCCGCAGAAACGTGGTGTGTGCACTCGTGTATACACAACTACACCTAAAAAACCGAACTCAGCATTACGTAAAGTATGCCGTATTCGTTTAACTAATGGCTTTGAAGTAACTTCTTACATCGGCGGCGAAGGTCACAACCTTCAAGAGCACAGTGTTGTGCTTATCCGTGGTGGTCGTGTTAAAGACTTACCTGGTGTTCGTTACCACACTGTACGCGGCGCATTAGACTGTGCAGGCGTTAAAGATCGTAAACAAGGTCGTTCTAAATACGGCGTTAAACGTCCTAAAGCTTAATGGAACTCCGTTAAGTAAGGCCAAACGTCTAAATTAGTAAAAATTTAAATCAGAAACTCCAGTATCACAGTAGCTCACTTTAAAGTGCGGTTAATTTTTATAGAGTTTTGGATATCCTGAAGATTAAATATACGGAGAAATTCGCAATGCCACGTCGTCGTAGTGTTGAACCACGCAAGATTCTTCCAGATCCGAAGTTCGGTTCAGAGTTACTTGCAAAATTTATTAATGTATTAATGGTAGACGGTAAAAAATCCGTTGCTGAAACCATCGTTTACGGTGCGTTAGACAAACTTGCAGAACGCACAGGTAAAGAACCTTTAGAAGCATTTGAAATTGCACTTGAAAACGTTCGCCCAACTGTTGAGGTTAAATCTCGTCGTGTTGGTGGTTCTACTTACCAAGTGCCAGTTGAAGTACGTCCAGTTCGTCGTAACGCATTAGGTATGCGTTGGATCGTTGAAGCTGCACGTAAACGCGGTGATAAATCAATGGCTTTACGTCTTGCAAATGAATTATCTGATGCATCAGATAACAAAGGCGCAGCAGTGAAAAAACGTGAAGATGTTCACCGTATGGCTGAAGCTAACAAAGCATTTGCTCACTTCCGTTGGTAATACGCTTTTAAAATTTAAGGGCTTCATCCTCGATGAAGCCTTACCCTTATATAAACAGATATTAAACTTAACAAGGTTATAATAATGGCTCGTACAACCCCTATTGAAAGATATCGTAATATCGGTATTAGTGCGCACATTGATGCTGGTAAAACTACTACCACTGAACGTATCTTATTCTACACCGGTGTAAGTCACAAAATTGGTGAAGTACACGATGGTGCAGCAACAATGGACTGGATGGAACAGGAACAAGAGCGTGGTATTACCATTACCTCTGCGGCAACTACCGCATTCTGGTCTGGTATGTCACAACAGTTCCCACAACACCGTATCAACGTTATCGATACCCCGGGACACGTAGACTTTACTGTTGAAGTAGAACGTTCTATGCGTGTTCTTGATGGTGCGGTAATGGTTTACTGTGCGGTTGGTGGTGTTCAACCTCAGTCTGAAACTGTATGGCGTCAAGCTAACAAATATCAAGTTCCACGTATTGCGTTCGTAAACAAAATGGACCGTACGGGTGCTAACTTCTTACGTGTTGTTGAACAACTTAAAACTCGTTTAGGTGCGAACGCAGTTCCTCTTCAACTTCCAATCGGTGCAGAAGAAAACTTCACTGGTGTTGTTGATTTGATCAAAATGAAAGCGATCAACTGGAACGAAGCTGACCAAGGTATGACCTTCACTTATGAAGATATTCCAGCAGATATGCAAGCAGCGTGTGAAGAATGGCGTCAAAACCTTGTTGATGCAGCAGCTGAAGCAACTGAAGAATTAATGGAAAAATATCTTGGTGGTGAAGAGTTAAGCGAAGAAGAAATTAAAGCAGGTCTTCGTCAACGCGTATTAGCAAACGAAATCATCTTGGTAACTTGTGGTTCTGCATTCAAAAACAAAGGTGTTCAAGCAATGCTTGATGCGGTTGTTGAATACTTACCAGCGCCAACTGATATTCCAGCAATCAAAGGTATCAACCCAGATGAGACTGAAGGTGAGCGTCACGCAAGCGATGATGAGCCGTTCTCTTCATTAGCATTCAAAATTGCAACTGACCCATTCGTAGGTAACTTAACCTTCTTCCGTGTGTACTCAGGTGTAATTAACTCTGGTGATACAGTATTAAACTCTGTACGTCAAAAACGTGAACGTTTTGGTCGTATCGTACAGATGCACGCTAACAAACGTGAAGAAATCAAAGAAGTTCGTGCGGGCGATATCGCTGCAGCAATCGGCTTAAAAGATGTAACTACGGGTGATACATTATGTGCAATCGACGCACCAATCATCCTTGAGCGTATGGAATTCCCAGAACCAGTAATCTCTGTAGCAGTAGAACCTAAAACTAAAGCTGACCAAGAAAAAATGGGTCTTGCATTAGGTCGTCTTGCTCAAGAAGACCCTTCATTCCGTGTTCACACTG
>CBCSVJ010000033.1:0-7854 GCA_965143545.1 uncultured Haemophilus sp.
GCGCCGATGGTAGTGTGGGGCTTCCCCATGTGAGAGTAGGACACCGCCAGGTACTTTTTATTTTGTTAGTTTATTTTTAGAGTAAATTAACAAAATAAAAATTTTGGCAGCAACAGTGCAATGGTCCCACCTGAATCCATATCGAACTCAGAAGTGAAACATTGTTACGCCGATGGTAGTGTGGGGCTTCCCCATGTGAGAGTAGGTCACTGCCAATTATACCTCATTTAGCGGAGTGGTAGTTCAGCTGGTTAGAATACCTGCCTGTCACGCAGGGGGTCGCGGGTTCGAGTCCCGTCCATTCCGCCAATTCTTAATACCAATAGGGGCGTAGTTCAATTGGTAGAGCACCGGTCTCCAAAACCGGGTGTTGGGAGTTCGAGCCTCTCCGCCCCTGCCATCATTTCATATAAAATTATCTTTAATTTTTTTAAGAATATTGTCTATTTTGCTATTCGTTTTATACTAATCGCATTTTTAGTATTTCAGAGATATTCTTATGCATTATTCCATTCAAGATTTTATCCAATTAATTGCGCAATTACGTAATCCTAATGGCGGTTGTCCTTGGGATCTTAAACAAAATTATGAATCAATGATTCCCTGTTTAACCGAAGAAACTTATGAAGTCATTGACGCCATCCAAAAGAAAGACATTGCTAATTTAAGGGAAGAGCTTGGCGATCTTTTATTACAGGTTGTATTTTTCAGTCAGCTTGCTTCTGAAGACGGTTATTTCACATTTGATGATGTTCTTAATGATATTTCTAAAAAGATTGTGCGTCGTCATCCTCATGTGTTTGGTGATGCAACAGCTGGAAATGAAGAAGAAGCGTTAGCTCGTTGGAATAGTATCAAAGCACAAGAGAAATCAGTTCAAGAAAAATACTCTATTCTAGATGATATTCCGAACGCCTTTCCTGCATTGTTAAGAGCACAAAAAATGCAAAAACAATGTTCAAAGATAGGATTTGATTGGGATGATGTTGAACCTGTATTAGCAAAAGTTGAAGAAGAATTGCAAGAAGTTAGAGATGAAATCAATCAAACTCCTCGTAATCAGGAAAAAATAGAAGAGGAAATCGGGGATTTATTTTTTGCAACGGTTAATTTATCTCGACATCTCAAATGTAATGCAGAAGAGGCTTTGCGTAAGGCGAATAATAAATTTGAACAACGTTTTCGCAAAGTTGAAGGAAAGGCCTTAGAACGAGGCGTATCACTGAAAGATCTTTCTTTAATCGAAATGGATATTCTGTGGGATGAAGTGAAAAAAGAAGAAAAATAATCGAAATGGCAGAGGGCATTTTCCTCTGCCATTTTTATTTTATGTAATGGATAAGTAACATATAAGCACTGATTACTAATAAAATAATACCTAATAGTTTTTTGACTAAGTGCGGTGATAGTTTACCTCGAATTTTCATTGAGAAAAATCCAGTTACAAAAGCACTTAGCACAACAATAATCACAATCGAAAAATTGACGTAACCGATTTGCCAACCAAAGTGATAAGTCGAGTTTTTTGAAAGATAGCCATAAAGGCTACCTAGCCCACCAATAAACATCATCGCATTGGTATAAGGCGCAATTTGATGGGCTTTAACGGATTTTAATTGTCCAATTAAAGGCGCCATAATTGAGCCTCCTCCAATACCTGTCATACCCGCAATAAATCCGCCTACCGTTGAAAGACTGATTCCTTTGATCATTTCATCTGCTGTAGATTGCTGAGTTATTGCGGTTTCTTTACTAAAAATAGTACGAATTGCCAATAGGGAAAGCGTAATAACAAACACACTGATAATAGCAATATCAGGTATATAAAAACTGGATTCAAATCCTAGTTGTACACCAATAATCATGCCAACAGACCAAATGAGTATCGCTTTGTAATTAATTGATACTTTTTGTTTGTAGAAATAAATTAAGTTAATAAAGGATGATCCCATTACAATCGTCAATGATGTTGCAGCAATCATTTGTAGAGGAAATTGTGGGAATAAAGTGTAGAGAATAGGCACCATCAATACACCGCCACCAATACCAAAGATGGCCGACATGATATTCGTCATGACACCACATAAAATCAAAATAAGAATTAACTGTAAACTCATTTCAAACTCCTTTTGTGTGGGAGTACGGCATTATTATTCTTTTTGATAAATAAATAATTTATGATCTTGCTCATAATTATCTATAAAAATAGACTTTATTTTAATTTTGTGATCCTTCTCACACAATCAGTATGACAATTATCATATGCTCTTTATACACCTAGCAGTAGTCTATAAATGGAATTTAATATTGGCTTCTACAAGGAGGAGCGTATGCTATTAACGGTTTCGAGTTTCCTCATCGTAACGGCTTTAGTGGCCTATGTTTCATGGCTACGTACTAAAAACGATGATTTAACCACCTCGAAAGGTTATTTCTTAGCGGGACGAGGATTAAGCGGTATTGTGATTGGTTGCTCAATGGTTTTAACTTCACTTTCTACTGAGCAATTGATTGGGGTGAATGCCGTTTCTTATCAAAACAACTTTTCTATTATTGCGTGGACAGTGCCAACGGTGATTCCGCTTTGTTTCTTGGCGCTTTATATGTTGCCGAAATATTTGCGTAATGGTTATACCACCATTCCTGAATTTTTTGAAAATCGCTTTGACCGTCAAACGCGTTTGATTATGTCTGGATTATTCTTAGTCTTCTATCTTTTAATCGTTATTCCGACCGCACTTTATACTGGAGCGATTGCCTTTAATAAAATCTTCAATCTAGAAACGATCTTCGGATTAAGCTATGCACAGGCAATTGTCTATACCGTGATTGCTATCGGTGTAGTGGGTGCGATTTATGCGATTTTTGGTGGGTTAAAAGCGGTAGCCGTTTCCGATACTATCAATGCCGTGATCTTAGTGATTGGTGCATTGCTTGTGCCTGTATTTGCATTGCTTTATTTAGGTAATGGCAGTATTTCAGAAGGGTTGAATATCATCACTACCACCCACGTTGAAAAATGGAACGCTATTGGTAGTTCAACCGACTCTACCCCTTGGCCAACAATCTTTACCGGTATTATGGTTGTTCACTTCTTCTATTGGACGACAAACCAAGCTATCGTACAACGTTGTTTAGGGGCGAAGGATTTAGCATCCGGTCAAAAAGGGATTTTAATTGCAGCGCTTTTCCTACTCACATTACCGATTATTCTTAATTTACCGGGTTTATTGAGTTTCCATATTTTAGGTGAAGGCTTAAATCCAATTGATACCTCTTATCCATTATTGGTCAATAAAGTGATGCCGACTGCATTACAAGGCTTCTTTATTGCCGCACTTTTCGGTGCAATTTTAAGTACCTTTAACTCATTCTTAAACTCTGCAGCGACCATTTATTGTAAAGACTTATTACCATCTATCAGTAAAAAACAACGTACCGATCAAGAGTTGATCGTCTATGCGAAAAAAGTCTCAACCATTATGGCGATTGTGACCATGATTATTGGCCCACTTTTGATGTTCGGTACAGATGGTATTTTCTTAATCACTAAACGCTTTGCCGGTTTTGTGAATATTCCAATCGTGGCGTTATTTGCTGTGGGTTTATTTAATAAAACAGTTTCTGGCTTGGCTGCACGTATAGCCTTACTTGTACACGTGGTACTTTATTTCAGTATTGTTTGGGTGTTCAATGTGAAAATCAATTTCGTGTATGTGATGGGTGGATTATTCGTATTTGATGTTGTTTTCATGTTGATTCTAGGTCAATTCTTAAAACGTGAACCTTATGTGGAAAATACTATCAATAAAGGCGATGTAGACTTAACCAATTGGAAATACATTAAAGTAACATCTGTTTCATTAATTCTTGGTTTAATTGCGCTTTATGCATTCTTATCACCAATTGGTATTGCTTCACCAGATGGCAATCCAATGTTAGTGTTGGAAGTGTATGCGGTATTACAACTCATCGTGTTGATTGTCTTTAGACCAAAAAATGAAAAAACAGAACATCAATTACATCTTTCTAACCAACATTAAGCAGTCGGGCGTACATCATGTACGCCCTTAAAATAGATAAGGATTGTGTATGAACATTATCTATATTTTACTCGACCAAGTGCGTAAAGATATGCTAGGTGCTTATGGTCACCAGATCGTTAAAACCCCGAATATTGACCGTCTAGCTAAGGATGGCGTACGTTTTAATAATGCCTTTACACCCGCTTCCGTTTGTGGACCCGCACGGACTTCACTCTTTACCGGTTTAATGCCATCTACCCATGGCATCATTCGTAATGGTGAAAAAGGCGGTACAGGTGAAGTGAGTGAAGCCGCACCAAATATCGGTAAACTAGACGGCTATAACACCTATGTTGTGGGGAAATGGCACGTGGGTACAAAATCCGTACCGGAAGATTATGGTATCAAAGGGCATAACTTTGATGGCTATGGTTATCCGGGCAGTGGTGTGTATAAAAATTTAGTGTTCAACCAACCGCCGACACATTCCAATCGTTATAAAGAATGGTTAGAGGAAAAAGGCTATGAAATTCCTGAAGTGAGCCGTGCTTATTTTGGTGATAACCCTCATTTACGTGTGCAAGAGCTTTGCGGTTTGCTTTCAGGCACAAAAGAACAAACCATCCCGTATTTTATTATTGATGAAGCGAAAAGTTATATTCGTGAATCACTTACTGAAAATAAACCGTTCTTTACATGGATTAATTTTTGGGGACCGCATACGCCTTGTATTGTGCCAGAACCTTATTATTCTATGTATCGAAAAGAAGATGTGGTGCTAGATGAAAGCTTCTTCAAGCCACTAGAAGGCAAACCTGGACACTATCGTACCATCTCTAAAATGTGGGGCATGTGGGAAGCGAGCGAAGATCATTGGAAAGAAGTGATCACAAAATTCTGGGGTTATATCACCTTGATTGATGATGCAATTGGTGAGCTATTTACCTTCTTAGAAAACAACGGTATTTATGACCGCACTTTTATTGTGGCAACTGCTGACCATGGGGATGCGATGGGCGCTCATCGAATGATTGAAAAAGGGGAGTTCATGTTTGATACCACTTACAACATTCCGATGATTATTAAAGACCCAAATTCAAACCGCGTTAATCAACAAGATGATAATCTTGTCTATCTCCATGATTTAACCTCGACCGTTTATGATCTCGCGAATCAGCCTATTCCTCAAGCCTTTGAAGGGGAAAGTATTTTGCCGATTGTTCGTCAACATCAAGATAATCAACGCAAAGGGATATTGGCACAGTTGGCGGGGCATTTTGTCTATTTTGAACAACGTATGTGGCACCGTAAGGACTATAAATTAGTGTTTAATGCTTCGGACATTTGTGAGCTTTATGATGTGAAAAACGATCCGGCTGAAATGCATAATTTGTTCTACAAGCCAGAATATGAGGCGGTCAAAAAAGAGATGCTGGAAGAAATGCGTCAAGAAATGAAACGCTTAAATGATCCATTAGAAAACTGGGTATATCGGATTATAAACGAAGTGTAAAACCAATAAAAAATTGACCGCACTTTTAAGGGACGATTATGGAAAATTGCGCAATCAAGCCTACTGAATTATCACATTGTCAGTTTACTGAGCTGCATCACTTGCCGAAAGGTTCCTTCTTGTATCAACAAGGTGAATCAGCACATGAATTTTATTATGTGCAAGCAGGCTTGGTTGGCTTATTTCATACCCTTGAAAATGGCAAGGAAAGCTTAGTGCGATTATATTCCAAGGGCGATTATTTTGGTTTTCGAACTTTGTTTTCGATGGCAGATAAACATTATCATTGCAATGCAAAAGTCTTAATTGATGCGGAGATTACTCGCATCAAACCTAATGTAGTGAGCGAGTTTTTTACGCATAATACGGTGATGAGCCAATGTTTATTGCAGATTTTGGCAGATGAATTACGCGAAGCAGAGGAACGTTTGGCAAAAAGTGCCTATTTGCGTACTTTAGATCGCGTGATGGATAGTTTGTATTTTCTCAAACAACATTTTCCTGATTATAATTGGACATACCGTGAAATTGCAGAATATGCCGGCTGTGAAACTGAAACAGCGATTCGTATTGCAAAAGAACTCAAACAAAATGGCGCATTAGACCGAATATCAGGTCACAAATGATGTTGTAACAAAGGATGGTTGATGTCTGTTTTTCCACCACAAGCTCATTTTCACTTAATGGCGAAACCAAGCAGTTTTCACTGTAACATTCAGTGTGAATATTGCTTTTATTTGGAAAAATCAGAACAGTTTGGACAACATGCGCCTTTTATGTCGAAAG
This sequence comes from uncultured Haemophilus sp., assembly GCA_965143545.1. GTDB lineage: Bacteria > Pseudomonadota > Gammaproteobacteria > Enterobacterales > Pasteurellaceae > Haemophilus_D. Next base: position 6,325 of record CBCSVJ010000033.1, read on the forward strand.
ACACCTTAAAACATTATGTCAAAAACTATATCCAATCTCATGCCGGTAATGTGGTTGAATTTGCTTGGCAAGGGGGGGAGCCCACTCTCTTAGGCTTAGATTTTTACAAGCAAGCTGTTGAATATCAGCAGGAATTTGCCCAAGGCAAACAGATCACAAACGCCTTTCAAACCAATGGTATTGCCCTTAATCGGCAATGGGCTACATTTTTCAAACAACATCATTTTCTCATTGGGCTTTCTATTGACGGTTTAAGTGCTGTGCATAATCGTTATCGTATTTCGGGTAACGGTAATCCCACTTTTGAAAAAGTCGTAAAAGCGTTAAATCTGCTACAAGAATATGGCGTGGAATTTAACACCTTAACCGTCATTAACGATCAAAACTGGCAAAAAGGAAGAGATACATACCTCGCACTCAAACAACTTGGCTCGACTTATATGCAGTTTATTCCTATCGTGGAACGTCATGCCCAAACACAATCACTAGCCGATTTCTCGGTACCATCAGAAGGTTACGGGCAATTTCTCGTGGATGTCTTTCATGAATGGCATGCTCATGATGTGGGAAACGTTTATGTGTCGCAGTTTGATAATTTGTTAGGGCAATGGCTCGGTTATCCTTCTACAACTTGCGTTCATCAACCCACTTGCGGTCAATCTCTTGTGGCGGAAGCCAATGGTGATGTATATGCTTGCGACCATTTTGTGTACCCCGAATACAAGGTCGGCAATTTAACTCAGCAACCTTTAACGGAGATTGTGCTTTCCAGTAAACAGCAACAATTCGGTTTAGAAAAATCACAAAAATTGACCGCACTTTGTCGGCGTTGCGAGTTTCGTAAACTCTGTTATGGCGGCTGCCCGAAACATCGTTTTATTTCTCTCGAAAATGAACCTAATCCACATAATTATTTATGTGCCTCTTATCGTTATTTCTTTGAACAAACGGCGCCTTATATGCAAGCCATGGCTCGTCAAATTCGATTACATCCATCCGCCGCTTAAGGTAGAATAGTGTCTTTCTACTTTACTGTTTGATTGATATGAATCCTTGGACATTACTTGCTATCTCTATTTGCCTTGAAATCGTGGCAACGAATTTATTAAAAGTCAGTGATGGCTTTACCAAACTTTTACCCACCGTTGGCTCATTAACGCTATACGCTATTTCGTTTTATTTTGTCTCCATTGTTTTCCGAACACTTTCCGTGGGCTTGGTTTACGCCATTTGGTCGGGTGTTGGCATTGTTCTGACTGCGATCGTGGCGTATTTCGCTTTGGGTCAGAAAATCGATACCGCTGGGCTGATTGGTATGGCATTGATTATCAGCGGTGTTTTAGTGATTAACTTGTTTTCTCAAACAGGACATTAATCCTCCATATGAAATGTGATCGGGCTCACAAATTTAATTTTTCTTCAAAATAAAATTATGTCAGCAATCGATTCACCGCTATAATTCTCCGGCATTTTTAACCGCACTTTGTGCAGCTTTAAAGGAAATTCTATGAAAAAATTACTTTGCTCATT
>CBCSVJ010000034.1:0-7784 GCA_965143545.1 uncultured Haemophilus sp.
CCGATTTGTACCAAATAACGCGCATAATGCGCACGAGTCACTTCCCCATTAGCCAACGCTTTTGCGCCTTCATAGGCATTGGGGACACCCGCTTTTTCTAATTTATGGCCAATTTCAACCGCTCTTTTTTCTCTCAGTGATTTTTGTTCGGCTAAAAGTGCGGTCATTTTAGGATGTGTTTTATCAAAATTTAATCCAATAATATGGATACCACGACCTTCCCAATTCGTTGAAACTTCCACGCCATTAATCAGCTCAATATCTAGTTTATCTGCTTCAATTTTGGCTTCATCAATGCCCATCACAGTGTCGTGATCACATACTGCGAGCACATTAACACCTTGTTCATGAGCTCGTCGCACAAGCTCTGTAGGCGTTAAAAAACCATCTGACGCTGTACTGTGGCAATGTAAATCATATTTTTTTGTCATTTATTTAATCGCTTTCACTAATTCTTTAACTAAGCTTGGACCGTGATAAATCAAGCCCGAATAAACTTGTAACAAGTCTGCCCCCGCTTCAATCTTCTCTTGTGCGTTTTGTACACCATCAATACCACCACTCCCAATAATCGGGATTTGTCCTTTCAGTTCTTGATGCAATCTTCGAATAATTTCTGTGCTTTTCTGCTGTAACGGTTTTCCACTTAAGCCGCCTTGTTGTTCCGCATTTTTCAAACCTGAGACGTTGTCACGTGAAATCGTCGTATTAGTCGCAATTACCCCGTCCATTTGATGACGAAGTAACGTATCTGCAATTTGAACAAGCTCGCTCTCTGATAAATCAGGTGCGATTTTTACTGCAATCGGTACATATTTGTTATATTGCTCAGCTAATACTTTTTGACGCTGTTTTATACTTTGCAATAAATCATCAAAGTAATCACCATACTGTAATTGGCGTAAATCCGGCGTGTTCGGTGATGAAATATTTACCGTAATATAATCCGCATAGTTATAAGCTTTGTTTAAGCAAAATAAGTAATCATCTTTACCCTTTTCAAGCGGTGTGACTTTATTTTTGCCAGTATTAATCCCAATTACGCCATCAAATTTTGCCTTTTTAACCTTCTCAATCGCATAATCAATACCATAATTATTGAATCCGTTACGGTTAATAATCCCTTCTGCTTCCACTAAACGGAATTGACGAGGCTTAGCATTTCCCTCTTGCGCTAAAGGCGTAACCGTCCCCACTTCAATAAAACCAAATCCCATCGCGCCAAATCCATCAATGGCTTCGGCATTTTTATCTGCCCCTGCCGCTAACCCTATAGGATTTTTAAAGGTAATGCCCATCACTTTCTTAGGCGTACCTTGTGGACAAGCCAAAAGCTGCTTTAATAAAAATTGGCAAGGTGATTTACCCGCTAAATGCAGTGATTTAATCACTAAATCATGGGCGGTTTCAGGATCAAGGGAAAAGATGGCTTTACGGATCAAAGAATACATACTCGTTTATCTCTCAGGATAGTTCACTGTAAATGGAAAGTGCGGTTGATTTTACCGCACTTTTGTTGAAAAGTTGTGTTGCATTTTAAAATGAAAGCAAAGTATATGCAACGAAAGGTACTTAGATAACTCTACTTGCGAATGTAAAGCTCCTTAGTATAAACATAATCCTGTGGATTATGCATTGGGAATCCACCTACTGCTGGATTAATTACTTTGATCAACGGTGAATAGAATATCGGGATTAGAGGCGCCTCTTCCGCAATAATCAGCTCTGCTTGACGATATAATTCAGTACGCGTCTTATCATTTAAAGTACTTTGTGCTTCTTTCATGATTTGATCAAATTTCTCATTCTTCCACCGCCCCACATTTTCGGGAGATGTTGAAATTAATGAATTAAGAAATGCTGATGGCTCATTATATTCCGCATCAATTGACATACGAGACAATTGGAAATTTCCCATATTGCGTTCGCCTAAATAGGTTTTCCATTCCATCGTACGTAATTTCACATCTGCACCTAATTGTTTTTTCCATTCTGAAGCTAACGCTAACGCAACTTTTTCATGTGTCGCATACTTGTTATAAAAAATCTCAAACTGGAGCGGATGTTTTTCATTATATCCTGCATCATTTAATAATTTTTTAGCATGTTTAACCCTTTCCGTTAACGGTTGACTCAATTCAACAATATTCGGCGCATTAAAACCATCAACTTCAGGTGGGGTTAATGTCGCAGCAGGTTTACGCAAGCCAATAATATGTTCTGCTATTAATGGTCGGTCTAACGTAAGATATAGCGCTTTGCGTACCTTTTCGTTATCAAATGGTGGTTTCGCCACATTGAACGTGTAGAATTCAGTCGTTAGTCTCGGGACCACAAGTAACGCGCTTGGCGTATTTTTCTGAATATGTGGTATTTGCTCCACTGGTATCCAAGTTAAATCCAATTCTTTAGCTTGGTAACGTTGATAGGCTGAAGCCAAACTTTCTTGAAATAGATATTCTGAAGTATTAATGAGCGTCTTTTTATCATTCCAATAAAATGGGTTACGTTCCGCTGTAATTTTCTCGTTAATTGTACATTGTTTTAATTTATAAGCTCCATTACTCACTATATTTTGAGGGGTTGCCCATTTATCGCCAAATTGCGCTAATTTATGATGGGGAATAGGAAATGTTGTAGGATATGCGAGTAGCTGTAAGAAGTAAGGTGTGGCTTGGGTTAGTTTAATTTCAAGTTGTTTATCATTAATCGCCTTAATACCCAACGCACTTATAGGCTGTTTACCTTGCATCACATCTTCTGCATTTAAAATATGTGCTTTAGACAAATAACTGGCATTTGGACTACCAAACTTAGGATCAACTGCTCGTTGCCAACCTAGCACGAAATCTTGAGCCGTTACCGGTGTACCATCTGACCATTTTGCATCACGTAATGAAAAAGTATAAATCTTACCATCGTCAGAGACTGTCCATTTCTCTGCTGTACTTGTCCATTTTCATCTAACCAAATTAATCCTTCAAATAAATCAATCGCAATTTGTGCAGCTGTATTTTCTTGCACCAATTGAGGATCAAGTGACCCGGGATCACTATGTGTATTTTGACGGAAAATCTGTGTTTCAGAAAGTGTTGTACCAGCAGGCACAGTGGCTGAAAATGCTGTTGTTGAAAAAATGCCAAGCATCATACTGACCAGCACTGATGTTTTGTATGTTTTCATATAAAATCCTTATTAACTAATATGGCGAAATGCCATTAATCATTCTATCAAAGGCAATAAAAGAAAAGATTGATATAGTTAACAAATTTGAAAAAAATACGGAATGTCTTAGACATCCCGTATTGAATTTATGAAGTATCTGTTCAGCGGTTATTGCAAGGCTTTTTCAATCTTCTCAAATAAATCTTTTGAGAGATCTTCAACAGCACTTAACCGTTCTAAGGCGCGTTTCATTAACGTTTGACGTTGCGCATCAAAACGTGAGAAACGAATTAATGGCTCAATTAAACGTGCAGCCACTTGTGGATTCGTTTCATTTAAACGAATTAAAACATCTGTTAAGAAACGATAGCCTGAACCACTAATATGATGGAACGCTTTTAAGTTGTGATTTGCAAAGCTACCCACTAATGAACGTAAACGGTTTGGATTGTTGAAGTTAAAGCTTGGGTGATCCATTAATGCTTGTACAATTTCCAATACGTTTTCATCTGGGCGAGTTGCTTGTAAAGCAAACCATTTATCCATAACTAAGCCATCATGTTGCCATTTTTGTTCAAAATCCGCTAACAAGGTATCACGGCAAGGTAATGCGGCTTTGGTTGCCATATTTAATGCCGCCAACGTATCTGTCATATTATTGGCATTATTGTAATGTTTTTGGACTACATTATTACCAAGATTGGTGTAAGCCAAATAACTTAAACAAAGATTACGCATTGCTCGTAAGGCAATATCTTTTTGAGTCACTTGATAATCTTCAAGACGAATATGGGTGTAAATACGCAATAAATCTTCTTTTAAGTATTCTGCAATTTGCACCAACATGAATTCTTTTGCGGCTGCAATGCCATCTGGATCAATCGTTTTAAAGCTTTCTGCAAACTCAATGTCTTTTGGTAAAGTTAGAATTAACGTAGCTAATTCAATATCTTGTTCGTAATTTTCCAATACATGCGCAAGTGCAGTCAAAACATCAGGTGAAATTTCAAAGGCTTCACCTTGTTGGAAATGTGCCACATTACGACGCAATTCTTGAGTAAACAGCATTTGTGCTGCATCCCAACGAGCAAATTGGTTATCAGCGAATTTAAGCAAACCTAATAACTGCTCTGTGGTGTAATCATAATCGAGTTTCACCGGTGCAGAGAAATCACATAATAATGCAGGAATTGGGCGACCATAAATACCATGGAACTCAAACACTTGGTCTTTTTCTGTCACATTTAGAACATCGCTTAGCAACTCACCGTTATGCTGTAACATTTGTTTGGTGCCTTTGGCATCATAAAGTGCAATTTTCAATGGAATATGTAAATTTACTTTTTCCATTTGGTCCGCTGTTGGTGGCGTAGATTGCGAAACGGTTAAACGATAAGTATGAGTTTGTTCGTCATAGGCATCGCTAATCAATAATTCTGGCGTACCTGATTGACTATACCAACGACGGAATTGTGCTAAATCAACATCATTCGCACGTTCCATTGCGGAAACAAAATCTTCACAGGTTGCGGCTTTACCGTCATTTTCTGCAATATAAAGTTGCATCCCTTTTTGGAAACCTTGTTCACCTAATAAAGTGTGCAACATACGAATCACTTCCGCCCCTTTTTCATATACAGTCACGGTATAGAAGTTATTCATTTCAATGACTTTTTCAGGGCGAATTGGGTGTGACATTGGGCTTGCATCTTCAGCAAATTGCACCGTACGTAAGAATTTCACGTTATTAATGCGATTAACCGCACGAGAGCCTGTATCAGATGAAAATTCTTGATCACGGAAAACCGTTAAACCTTCTTTCAAACTTAATTGGAACCAATCACGGCAAGTTACACGGTTTCCTGTCCAGTTATGGAAATACTCATGCGCAATCACGCTTTCAATGGCGAGATAATCATCATCAGTTGCTGTTTGTGGATTTGCCAACACAAATTTGGAGTTAAAAATATTCAACCCTTTATTTTCCATGGCGCCCATATTGAAGAAATCCACGGCAACGATCATGTAAATATCTAAGTCATATTCTAAATTGAAACGGTCTTCATCCCATTTCATCGCTTTTTTCAGACTTTCCATTGCCCACGAAGCACGATCAAGATTACCTCGGTCAACATAAAGCTCTAAAGCCACTTCTCGACCACTTTTTGTGGTAAAGGTATCTTGCAATAAATCAAAATCGCCCGCCACTAAAGCGAATAAATAGCTTGGTTTCGGGAATGGGTCATTCCATTCAACCCAATGACGACCATCCTCTAATTCACCACTTGCAATGCGGTTGCCATTAGAAAGTAAGTAAGGATATTTAGTCTTATCTGCGGTAATTTTGGTTGTATAGCGAGCTAATACATCAGGGCGATCAAGCATATAGGTAATTTGACGGAAACCTTCTGCTTCGCATTGAGTACAAATGCCTTCACCTGATTGATAAAGCCCTTGTAAAGAGGTGTTTTGTGCAGGCTCTAAATTCGTCACAATTTCAAGTTCAAAATTGACCGCACTTTGATTGGTTAAATCTAACGTTAAACTTTCGTGGTCTTGATGATAATGTTTGAAATCTTCGCCATTGAATTTAATGGAGGCAAATTGAAATCCATGACCATCTAATCGTAGATGGGTTGCTTCATCATTTAAACGTTGGAAGGTTGTTTTTGCAGTGACAACGGTATGCTTAGGATCTAATTGAAAATCAAGGAAAATATCCGTAACTGTAAAATCAGGTTGTTTGTAATCTTTTCTATATTTCGCTTTAGCTAACATAATCTGCTCTATTTCTAAGAAAAAAACTCCTATTAGGATAAAATTTTATGACAAAACTTGCAATGTAATTTTCAGTCTTTACCGCATAGCAAACGATTGCTTAAAAGTAGGCAAATATGCTATTCTACGCATCGTTTTTTATCAGATAAATTTTTAAAAATATGTCAAATACCGCACAAATTGCTATTGTTATGGGCTCAAAAAGCGATTGGGCAACCATGCAAGAAGCTACTCAAATTTTAGATGAACTCAATGTGGCATATCATGTTGAAGTCGTTTCCGCACATCGAACCCCCGACAAACTGTTTGAATTTGCCGAAAATGCACAAAAAAATGGTTACAAAGTGATTATCGCAGGTGCAGGTGGTGCAGCACACCTACCCGGTATGATTGCGGCCAAAACGCTTGTGCCTGTACTAGGGGTGCCTGTTAAAAGCTCTATGTTAAGCGGTGTTGATAGTCTCTATTCTATCGTACAAATGCCTAAAGGTATTCCTGTTGGTACCTTAGCAATTGGCCCTGCTGGCGCAGCGAATGCAGGATTACTCGCTGCACAAATTCTTGCTGGTTGGGATGATGCGTTATTTGCTCGCCTACAAGCATTCCGCGAAAATCAAACTAATGTGGTATTGGATAATCCTGATCCACGTAAATAAAACACCTTTCATTTTGACCGCACTTTTTAAAGTGCGGTTGTTTTTTTAGCTAGATTTGATGAGAAAATTTATGCAAAACTCTACCCTATATCCAACCGTTTATGTACTTGGTAACGGTCAACTCGGCAGAATGTTACGTTATGCAGGTGCCCCATTAGATATTCATGTCCAACCGCTTGAGTTTAATGCGCCCGTATTTGATTTACCCAAAGATGCCATCATCACCGCGGAAATTGAACGTTGGGAAAAAACACCGTTAACCGAATTATTAGGTCACCATAAAAATTTCGTTAATCAGAATGTTTTTGGCTTATTGGCTGATCGTTTTACCCAAAAATCTTTACTGGATGAACTCAATCTCTCTACCTCACCATGGTGTTTGTTAAAAGATAAAACTCAATGGCCTGAAGTATTTAAAAACGTGGGCGAAAAAGTCGTGGTAAAACGTCGCACAGGTGGTTATGACGGTCGTGGTCAATGGATTATCACTGAAAATAATCAAAGTGATATCACAGACGATTTATTCGGTGAAGTTATCGCAGAAAAATTCATTCCTTTTGATTATGAAGTCTCTATTGTAGGCGCAAGATTTAAAAATGGTGAAAAACGTTTCTATCCTGTGACGCATAACCTACAGCAAAATGGCATTTTACGTTACAGTGTGACAGATGTTTCATTCCCACAACAACAAAGCCAACAAACTCAGGCTGAATCTATGCTTGGAAAAATCATGGATAAGCTTGAATATATCGGCGTAATGGCAATGGAATGCTTTGTAGTGGGGAATAAATTATTAATTAATGAACTTGCCCCTCGTGTGCATAACAGTGGCCATTGGACACAACTCGGCTGTTCTATTAGTCAATTTGAATTGCATCTACGTGCTTTATTAGATTTACCTACACCAGCATTACAGCCCATTGCACCAAGTGTCATGGTCAACTTGATTGGTACAAAACATAATCCACAATGGTTGAACACGCCTTTCTCTCAATTACATTGGTATGGTAAGGAAGTTCGTCCAGGTAGAAAATTAGGTCATATTAATATTACGCATCCTGATAAAACAATCATTATCCAACAGCTTGAAAAACTTCGTCACGAACTCCCTGAAGATTATCAATCTGGTTTAAATTGGGCCATTGATAAATTAAAATAATCGAAAAAATAACCGCACTTTTTGAT
>CBCSVJ010000035.1:0-7624 GCA_965143545.1 uncultured Haemophilus sp.
TCTTAAGAGTCACAACAGCGCGTCGTTGTGTGGGGCGTATTATAGGCATTTCAGATGCCTTTGCAAGATCTTTTTGTAAAAAAATGTAAATTTTTTATTAGTTGAAGATCTTTTAATCAAATCGTCTAAAAAACACTATTCTTATGGTGTTTTATTCTACGAATTAAGGCTTTCTGCAAAGGTCTTTACTTTTCCCCAATCGGTATATTCAATTTCTTTGGTCGTATCTGTTTCGCCATTTGTAATTTTCATAATCAATTGGATCATGACACGATCAATCCATTTATATCGAGGATATAGCAATGCCCCTGCAAACACGCCGACTTTTGTCGGAGTCCATTTTATGCGTTGAAGGAACTTACGAACATAGACATTTCCCTCTGGCGTATCTTTTCCTTCTTTTCTCGCTGTCAAATTTACGCCAAAAAAGACCGCACTTTTTGCATTCAGCAATTCATGATGGCATTCCACAAAATGGTATAGTTGTTTATTAAAATGACCATAGCGAATGGATGCACCAATAATCACCCGATCAAAAAATGGAAGATCCAGTTCCTCCGTTAACGGTGAAACCACTACTTCTCCTTCAAGATACTGAGCCATAAATTCAGCAATCTTTTTTGTTTGCCCATCGTGGCTTGAATATAAAATTAATGTTTTCATTATTCCTTCCAAAATGCCGGTGTGAAGAGCGCCAATAATGTGAAGATTTCTAAACGGCCACACACCATCGCAATAGTCAGTATCCATTTAGCACTATCTGGCATCGCTGTCATATTACTACTCACTGAACCTAAGCCTGGTCCAAGGTTATTAATACTTGCCAACACTGCATTAAAGGCATCAAAAGGTGCAACACCGCAGGCAATCACACTTAACAAACAAATCGTGAATACCAATAGATATGCAGAGAAAAAGGCCCAAATACTCCCAATCACACGTTCATCAAGGACATTTTTGCCCCATTTAATTGGATACACTAAATTTGGGTGAACAAATCGCTTCAGCTCTCTCGCACCTTGAAGATATAACACTAAAATCCGTGCAACACGCAAACCGCCACCAACTGAGCCCGCACAGCCCCCAATAAAAGAAGCAATAATTAATAACATTGGCACAAAAGAAGGCCATTCAGCGAAATTTGATGTGGTGTAACCTGTTGTTGTTGAGATCGATACCGCTTGGAATACGACTTGCTCAAAATCTTGCCATGAGGAATCAAAATATTGATGGCTTATCATCACTAATGTACAAACCACGATAAGTAAAATTTGAATACTCATAAAGAATCGGAATTCTGGATCTTTTGTATAAATCTTCAAAATATTTTCTCGTCCTAAAGTCGAAAATGCTCTGAAGTGCAATGCGAAGTTACAAGCAGAAATCCACAAGAAAATGACCGTGATAAAATTAATCGCCGAGCTATTAAAATAGCCGATACTGGCATCGTGCGTAGAAAAGCCGCCAATGGATACCGTCGAAAAACTATGTGTAAGTGCATCAAACGGTGTCATACCTGCTAGCCAATAAGCTAAGGTACAAGACATGGTTAAAAAGAAATAAACAAACCACAATGCCTTTGCCGTTTCCGCTATCCGAGGTTGAATTTTCTGATCTTTCATTGGGCCTGACATTTCTGCACGGTATAACTGCATTCCACCAATACCCAATAAAGGAATAATCGCAATCGCAAGTACGATGATCCCCATACCGCCTAACCATTGTAGGAATTGACGGTAAAACAGAATGGCTTTCGGTAAATTATCTAATCCAGTCATGACGGTGGCACCCGTGGTTGTTAACCCGGAAAATGCTTCAAAGACGGCGGAAGCCACTGTTAAATGAGGTGAATCAAATAATAGCAATGGCAAGGTTGCTAAACCGCCCAAAACGAACCAAAATGCCACCACAATTAAGAAACCATCACGAGATCGCAATTCTTGTTTGTGGTGATGACAAGGCCACCAAAGCAATATGCCCACGGTTAAGCTTAATGCAAAAGCTTGCATAAACGCTTTACCGCCGCCATCGCCATAAATAAGCGCCACAAAGGCTGGAATCAGCATCGTGCCGGAAAAACACATGATCAAAATGCCGATAATCCGAATAATGGATAAAATATGCACAATATCTCGCTTAATTCATTTCTTCTAATTTCAACGTTCCTGCCGAACGCTCAATTAATGCTTGTTTAAAAGGTTTAATTTGATCTTCACTAATGCCTAACTGCAATGTAATCTGCACTTGAAAATCTTGCTGATAAATTTCAATTTGATGTTGTTCACATAAAATTTGGATCCAATTTAATTGTGCATAATCACAATGAACTTGGAATAACTGACGTTCTACTTTTCGTTCAGTGTCTAATAATTTTAAAGCTTGCTGAACACCATTTCCATAAGCACGAACTAATCCCCCCGTGCCTAATAAAATGCCACCATAATAACGAACAACTACGGCACTAATCTCACCGATTTGGCTACCTTGCAAAGCGGATAGCATCGGTTTCCCTGCAGTGCCCGCTGGTTCACCGTCATCAGAAAAGCCTAATTGTTGAGAATCCGTTGGCTTGCCTGCCACTGTTGCCCAACAATGATGGCGGGCATTAGGGTGCTGCGCTTTAATTTCTGCCCAAAAAGCTTTGGCTTGTTCAAGTCCTTCCGTATGTTGCAAATACGTGATAAATCGACTTTTCTTAATTTCTTCTTCAAAAACAACCGCACTTTTGGGGATAAGGTATTCAGCCATGGAATCATTATTCAAGTAAACTTGTTGCGTAGTTTATCATTGATAGCGGATTTATCGAAATTTCCCCATAATTATTGTATGATGTAGCTCAATTTCAATAAAACTAATGAATAACCATGACTGAAATTACTGTCGATAAAACCCTTGATACCGTTGGTTTACGTTGTCCTGAACCCGTGATGCTCGTGAGAAAAAACATTCGCCACATGAATGAAGGTGAAGTGCTGCTTATTTTGGCGGACGACCCTGCCACGACTCGCGATATTCCCAGTTTCTGCCAATTTATGGAACATACGCTTTTAGCGAGTGAAACCCAAGATACACCTTTTAAATACTGGGTGAAAAAAGGCCAATAAAAATGCGGCCATTATTGACCGCACTTTGTTATTCTGCCGTATTACTCGAAACGGGGTAATATTTTTTCTGAATAAATTCAGGCTTCAATAAAGCAGGGGCATTCCACCACTCAATCACAAGCTCCTGTGGTCCTTCTGCATAAGACGCAATTTCATACACGTTATACACAAAGTGAATCCCATCATGATCTAAATAGAAATTATCGGTCACTTCAAAAGCGTCTTTTGATGTAAATGCTTCCTCATCTTGTACCTCTCCATATCGAGTATAACGTTCCCAAAGCAGCTCTTTTAATTTAGCTTGCTGATTTGGTTTAAACACATCATCAAATGAAAGTAGTTTTTTTGTTTCTAAATCAATATTAAGATAATGGTAGCCCCCAACGCCATGAGCGCCACCGCCATAGCTGTAATAATTTATTAAAAATACAGCAAGCTTACCTCTTTGGTGACTAAATGCTAAATCTAAAGTTTCATCAACACCAATTATAGGAGATTCCAACATCTCTTTTTTAGCTTCATCATATTCTTTCTGATAATCCGCAATAAGTTGCTCGCGGCTTCTTGGTTTACCATCAGCATTTTTGGAAATTTGTTCTAAAAGTAGTGTATCTAACCATTCAATATTCGTTTTTAGTGTAGAAATGCTGTAATGAAGTTTACCTTCTACAGGCACATATTCATCTTCTTTGGGCGATTTAGGATATTTGATGGTTTCCTCTTTATCAAAAATCACATCATCTTGAGCAATAATTGCTGGAATAACCTTCTCCGCCTTTTCTTTTTCAGCTTTTAATTGCGTATTTTCTGCCGTTAGTTGTGCAATTGTCTGTGTTTGTTGCTCAATGGTTGCTTTCGTTTCTTTATCTTCGCAACCTGTTACCGCAAAAAGTGCGGTTAAAATTAAGGCTGAAATCAGTGTCTTTTTCATGTATTACCTATAAATCAAATGTATCTTTATCACGTAAAATATGGTCATTGCCTTTGCGGCGTAAAAAGCCGGTACGGTCAAAATACTCCATTAACTGTACGGTCAGTTTTCGACCAAAATTAAGCTTGTCACGTAATTCATTTACCGCAATCTTACCTTCTTCACCTGCCATTTGCTTGATCAAGCGCGCATAAGCATAAATGCTCTCAGTCAGGAAAAATCGATCTTTTACGATTGGCGTAAGATAGCCCAATTTACCTGCTTTATACATAAAGTTACGCATTACACTTTCATCTTGCGCCAAGGCTGTTGCCATATCACGTACCCAAATGGCTTGACCATGCGCTTTCTCAAATTCAGCAAACACCGCTTGCCATAAGCTTTGCTCTTCGGCTGAAAATTGGATTTTGTGTGAAGGCAAATGTAACCAGCCACGAGTCTGCTGCAATTGGCCTTCATCAAGCATTTCTTCAATAAAATGATAAATCAGATTTTCCGGTTGGTTTAGTGTCGCAATACGGTATAAGCGGGCCTTACTCAAACCTAGCTGATCATTATGTTGCTCATGATAGGTAGCAAGTGCGGTCAAAATTTGCTGCGTTTTTTCACGTTGATAATCGCGATTAAAACACCAATTTTGGAAACGGATATCACCATTCTCAGCCAATGCTTCAACTAGTTGATTTTCGGTTAGTTGCTCACTCCACATTAAAGCTTGAGCTGAAATCGCCTCTTTTTGTAAGGTCAATCCAATGCGTTGTGTGGCGGTTTGAGCCTGATTAAGTTTAGCTAAGAACGCTAAGCGAGCCTCTGTGCGCTTATAACGTTTTGGTGAATGAATTTCGAGTACCTTGGCACCACCAATTAACACTTTCGCATCACCACTACGTAAAATTAATTTATCCCCAAAAGCTAAAAATAATGGCTGTTCTAAAATAACTTCTGCCAAAGTGCGGTCATTTTTCATTGCATTTTTGCTTTCAAGCAAGGTGAGCTTACCCGTTGTACGGCTTGCTGCATGATAAATATGCACTGGTTGACTGTCTTTCAAATTCACTTCAGGTGTAATTTCAATGGTAATACGATCGGTTGGCTCAAGTGGCTCTGAGGCTAACAACCAATCGCCGCGCTGCATTGGAATACGATCTAAATCAACGTTTAAATTGAGCGCTAAACGCTGACCTGCGACACCTTTCTCACTTGGTGTGTTTTGAGCATGGATATTTTTAACGCGAACCTTTTGTCCCGTAGAAAGGAAGAGTTCATCATCAATGGCCACCGTTCCCGCAAATGCTGTCCCGGTTACCACTGTCCCCGCCCCTTTCACACTAAAAACACGGTCGATGGCATAACGGAATGGTTTATCCACTTCAGCTAATTCAGGTAAATTGGCTAAATAATCGCGTAACGCATCAATGCCTAAGCCTGTTTGTGCCGATGTAATAAAATAATGAGATTCAGCTAAGAATGGATAATCCGTCTGAATTTGTGTTTTTAGTGTTTCAATTTGATCATCTGTTGCTCGGTCAGCCTTGGTAATCACCACCATGATTTCAGTAAATTGAAGCTGGCGTAAAATCGCTAAGTGTTCTTTAGTTTGTGCGGCAATCCCTTCATCGGCTGCAACAATAAGCATAGCATAATGCACGCCACCAAGCCCAGCCAACATATTGGCGAGAAACTTCTCATGACCAGGCACATCAATAAACCCGAGTACTTTTTCTTTCAAAGACAAATAGGCATAGCCCAAATCAATGGTCATGCCACGTTTTTTTTCTTCCGGTAAATGAGCGGTATTCGTCCCCGTTAGTGCTTGCAAAAGGGCTGTTTTACCATGATCGACGTGCCCTGATGTTACTATGATCATAATTTTTCCACCGTATCTAATAATGCCTTAAAGTCAGCCACACTACGTAAATCTAACCAAATTTTTCCTTTCTCAACACGACCGATTATCGGCTGTTCTAACGCTTTGAATACTGTTAAAAGTGTGGTCAATTTTGTCTCTGTTTTTTCGGCAATCGTCACCGCAAGAGAAGGAATCGTCGCCATCGGTTGAGAACCACTACCAATTTGAGCAAAGCTTTCTTCAATCTCAACCTGGTAATCTTTTAAACGATTTGCTAAACAGGCTTTAAGTTGTTCAGCTTTTTCTTTTAATACATCCATTGATTGGGTAAGCAAATGCAAAGTTGGCAACGTCTCAGTGAGTTTTTCAGGTTGGAGATAAAGACGTAATGTTGCCTCAAGCCCAGCTAAAATCACTTTATCACAACGCAATACGCGCTTTAATGGGTGAGCTTGTAACTGAGCAATCCACTCTTTTTTACCGACGATAATACCGGCTTGTGTTCCTCCCAATAATTTATCACCTGAGAATGACACCAAGTTTACGCCCTGTGCGACTTTTTCTTGTACTGTCGGCTCATTTGGTAAATCATATTGGCTTAGATCAATCAATGCCCCACTACCAAGATCCGTCATCACTGGAATATCAAATTCTCGTCCAAGATCAACTAACTCTTGTTCTGAAACCGAAGCAGTAAATCCACTAATATGATAGTTACTGCAGTGTACTTTCATTAAGAAAGCAGTATTTTCATTGATTGCTTGACGATAATCTTTCAAATGTGTGCGGTTTGTTGTTCCCACTTCAATAAGTTTACAGCCTGCTTGAGCCATAATATCTGGAATGCGAAATGCTCCGCCAATTTCAATCAATTCCCCGCGAGAAATAATGACTTCTTTATCTTTTGCAAAGGTGGCCAACATCAAGAGTACGGCTGCAGCATTATTGTTAACGATACAAGCAGCTTCTGCACCTGTGAGTTGTGCAAGTAGTTCACTAATATAATTATCCCGATGACTGCGTTTGCCTTCTTCCAAATCATATTCTAGTGCCACGTTACCTTTCATCGCATGAAGTGCCGCCTGTTGTGCACTTTCAGCCCATAATGCTCGCCCTAAATTTGTATGTAATACCGTACCCGTTAAATTATGAACTGATTTAATTTGCACATGATTTTGTTGAGTCAATCGCTCTTGTAAATAATGCAATGTATTCAAATGATCGGCAAAAAAGTGCGGTAAATGTTGATGCTGTTTGATAAACTCTCGCCCATCAGACAATAATTGGCGCAATTCACGCACGACAGCTGAATGACCAAATTCAGTTAAAAGCATTTCACCTTCTGGTGTTTTTAAAAATTTATCTACCGAAGGAAGTTGTTGAAAAAGTGCGGTCATTTTTAATTCCTATTTCAAAATGGCGTTGAATTATAAACTAATTTACGCTAAAGTAACCGCAATTTCAATAACGGAAGGTCGTCATCTCCGGTGAGGTGGCAGGACTTCAAATCCTGTTGGGGACGCCAGCGTTCCCGGGTGGGTTCAACTCCCATGACCTTCCGCCACTTTTTTCCTCCAACAAAAATTTCTCTCTTCCTAACATTTACTTTTTTAATTTGAATTTTCATTATAATTTTGCGGAATTTTAGGCAAACAAAAAGGCGTATCTTGCGATACGCCTTCTTTATCTAACTTGTTACAGTTAATACATCAATTATTTGATGATTTTCGCAACAACGCC
>CBCSVJ010000036.1:0-7527 GCA_965143545.1 uncultured Haemophilus sp.
CATTCATAAAGTGCGGTCATCTTTTAAGTTATTTTCTTGACGTTTATATTTCAACCTTTAGATTTGAACTGCACAGCAGTTATTGCTATGATTTCAGAAGGCATTTTGCCTATTCAGTCATTTTAAAAGGAACATTATGTCTGTATCCCTTTGGATTTCCACTGCATACCTACAACAATCTCCAAGTACGGATAAATTTGTCGCATTATTGGCTTTTGCCGATAGCCGAGAAACATTTGAGCACCTTGTAAAAAACACCTTTAATTCAGAACAAACGCATTATCAATATCAATTAGCCCCTCTGAAAGCAGAAATCTTTTTTCAACGACATGGGCAAATGTGGCTTGCGTATCAAGCTAATGGATTAAAAGAAGGTGAGGTACGGGTAGTAGAATTAGTTGGGGATAAACCAAAAGAAAATTTTGCTAGTGAGACTAATTACTTACTTTGTCATCAAATCAACAATGTGAAATTGTTAGATAGACAGTTTGGGCATCATCCGAAAGTCTTTGCACCTGATGAGATTTTTAAGCTGCTCTTCCCTAACACACCGATTCCGCCCGATATGACTCAACTGGGTTGGTCTGAAAATCACCAGGAACCGCTTTTCCCCTCACCCGTTTGGGATGAAAACACATTAAAAAAAGATATCGCACTGTTTGGTGAACCATTACCGGAATTAAAATGTTATTTCATTTTAGATGCGAATAAACATAAATTTTTAAAACCTGAAAGCTTTCACTGTAGAATTGAAAACCTATTCCAAGGCGAGTTTGCGGAAATCACCAAAGAAATAGGCCCTTATTTAGTCGAAGTTATCCCTTACCCAGACTATAAAGCTGAGAGCGAATTAATGGGCTTGTTTAGTGATGAAGGTGCAATGACAAGATTCAATTGGCATGAAGAGTTAGGCATTTTTATCCACTCCCGTTATGATTTTGATACTGTATTACACCATCTTCGCCACTTTCCAGTAATGAAAGACGAAAATGGAAAGTGGTTTTTCTTCCGTTTTTATGACCCAAAAGTATTACGTAATTATCTAGATGTTATCGCCACCAGCCCCGAAAAACTTAATAAGTTTTTTGGTTATGAAAAGCGCATTATTCATGCTTTTGGCTCTGGCATTGGAGACAGTTTTTATTATTATCAAATTAAAGCATTACCAGAAGACACTAGAAACATTCCCATTATCCTAACTGATTTTGAAATAAAAGGATTTAAAGATAAAAAGTGGCTGGAAACGAGAGAAAAAATGGTTGGATATATTTTAAAAACTTATCCTCATGTTTATTCCCCTCTGGAGCAAGAACAATTAATTAAACATTTAGATGAAGCTAGAAACAAAAACTATATTTACGAAACAGCAATCGTGCAATATGCTGTTGCCAAACAAAGTGCGGTGAAAAACGGACGAGATTTTGCAACACTTGAAAAACAATTAGAACAAGAGTTCACGGCACCCTTAGCCCGTGCAATACAATTATTTAATCTCTTAAATTTGGAATAAGAAAATGGCAAATAAAGAACAAGATTATAAACCACAAGCAAAACCTGCCGATGAAGCAACCAAACCATGCCAAGAATTTAT
Organism: uncultured Haemophilus sp.; assembly: GCA_965143545.1. GTDB lineage: Bacteria > Pseudomonadota > Gammaproteobacteria > Enterobacterales > Pasteurellaceae > Haemophilus_D. Next base: position 1,592 of record CBCSVJ010000036.1, read on the forward strand.
TCGACTTTATCCGACAAGATTGACATTGACCGATAAGGCGTTTGAAAAAATCAGAGCGGAAGGAACAGCTCCCGTTATGCCAAAAGGCATACCAACAGCTGGTGATGATTATGAGCTGCGCCGTTTGCGTACTGGTTATGTTTATATTTTAGCCGCTAAAGCAGAGTGTAAAAATTTTGAAATAACATGGGAAGCTGAGAATGGTAATGCTTGGTATATATACACATGTTATAACAACGATAAAGGCACAGATTTGAGTCAATGGAGTAGATTTGAGATTGAAGATATTATTGAAGCAGAAAAGCCCCAAAATGATGTTTCAACAACACAGGAAGCTACCAATACTGAAGAAGCTACCAATACTGAAACGGAAGAGAAGAAACCTGAACAGTATGCCGATGTAGACACAGTTAGCGCCAAGCCAGGGCTTAATACAGAATATATTGAATTAAATCGAGCAATTGAAACAGCCTATATTATGTATTCCGAATTTAAATTGCCTTATAGCTTATTGAAGGAATTAGAAAAAGACGATGTGTTACGGAAGGTTTGGATGAAAAAAATTCAAACTAATGAAGCCTCAGACTCAACAGCGAAACTATCGAAAATTGAAAGTGTAGCAAGTGATTACTTACCTAGTACCCAGTTCATACCAAATATTCTAAGCAATCTATATCGATTCGCTAAGGTCGGAAAAACTTATTCATGGCAACTTCATTTAGCACAATTAGCAAGCTCAGATGGCGTAATTGTTGCATTAGATGATCCTATTGGTATCGCAAGAGACTTAGATTATTACGTTTATTATTTAGATGATAAACGTCAAGAGGTCTTAGCCAAATATGAATACGCGTTTATTACTGCACAGATAATTGATGCACATGTCACACAATTACAGAAAGCGGAAAATAGTAAAAGACGTCGAAACGTTTCTCCATATGTGCCATATAATAAAAAAATGGATATGACAATCGAGAAAGCATATGCCACATTAGATATTGACGACTCCCATCTCGACAATAGTGAAGACTCAATTGTTGAAATGCTCAAGAAAGAATTAGGCATAACCCAAACCATTCATGGCGTCAATACGATTAATAAAATTGCAAAAATACCCAACTTATTTAATACACATATAGATAATGTAGTGCATAGCATTTGTGATCATATAGCGAAAAACACCCCAAAAATAAAAAATTTATTTGAGTTATATGAGAAAAACAAAAGTGAGCCTATGGCTAGTTTATGCTGTCAGTATTTTGAGGGGCTTATTGGGCATTTAAGTTATACATCCCTAGGGCAGCAAGCTTTAATTACTGCATTCAACTTGAAGAATGATCTAGTGACAAAAACGCAAAAAGAAATTTTAACAAAAGCAGTCGAATCATTAAAAAATTTATTAGACTCTTTTAAAAATTTTTTAAGTTCTCTTGCCAACATGGGAAATTTTTATCGCTTCAATCTCTATTCTTTTGATCGAATTGTTCAAGTTATCAGTAATGAAGTGGTACTAGCAGGTAGTTATAGAGAAAATGGCAAGCGGTACTATAAACGAACTGAAATCATGCGGAATATGGAAGAAGTTTATCGAAAAACCGGTGTATTTGGGCAAGAGGAATTCTTATCCGAAAAAAAAATTTTTAGTCATTCGAATAAATTAAAAGCATCACGAAAAAAACTCACTACAGAAGAGCTCATTCCAGTAAGAACAGAACTTCCTATCGGCTTAAAAGTAGATGATGAGGATTTTAAAAACGTAACCCACCATTCATCAAAACTCGATGGTGCAGCAAAACTGTATGCTTTTTCAGCTATATTAGGCTTTTTTAATGAAGATTCCAGTTATACCAAAGAAGGGCAATGGGCAAATAATGCCACATTTGCTACTTTATTAGCCTTGACAGAAAAAGTTGCACCAAACAGCAATTTAGGATTTGAGTTTAAGCAGGTTGCTGGTCAACGCATGTCTTTAACAGCAATTAATAATGCAACAGGAGCAACATTCTCAAGTAGCTGGCAAGCTGCAAGGGCGGGGTTGTTTAATTTCGGCACAGCGCTGGCAGGGATTGGCGTATTAGTTGAAGTGGCAAATGCCCATGAAGCTAAATATAAAGGCGATGAAATAGACTATTGGGGGGCGGTATCTAGAGGTACTGGTTCTGCTTTAATGGCGTTATCTCCAGCAACGTTAGGCACAGCATTAACCATGATGGCATCCACATCAGCGAATGTGGCACTTGCCGGTGCAGCATTGCGAATAGTAGCATTAGCGTTGCCTTATGTTGGGGCAATATTGCTATTAATCGGCGTTGGTTTAGCATTATTTAAGAAAACCGACATGGAACTTTGGATTAAACATAGCTTTTGGGGAGATAGTGATAATTATTGGGGAGAAGCTGTTGGGGCTTATGGCTGGGAAAATGAAAGAAAAATAGACAATTTTGCTCAGCAATTAGAAAACAGTATATTTAATACATCAAATCAGATGAATAAAAAATACTATAAGATCGAAATGCAAAGACTCTTTTCTATAACAGAAAAAATTAAGTTTGAAGCGATGGATAAACACCATATTCGAATGATTCATCCAAATATCACTAATTTAGCTATTGCTCAAGGGATTTCCATTTCACATAAAGCGATAATTAATCGTACAGGTAAAGCATTCAGGGTCAAAACCAGCCCACAAATTCACTTTAATGACAGCGAGCCTGGACAAGCAATACTATATTTTCCAAATTGGCAGATCGTAGATACGTTAACTGGTGAATCAGGACCTATTGATGAGCGTGATATTGTGAGCTTAGAAATAAAAGCGACTCTCCCGCGTCACGATCACGCAAGCGAAAATATCGAGTCAGATTTACACACATTAAATATGGTTGGAAAATAATATGAATGTAAAAGAAATATATCGCGACTTAGGTTTTTCAATACGCAAAGTCAATAAGGACGAAATAGAAATCAAAAACTCAACTTTTGATGGCTATTTACGTGGTTTTTTTAGAACTCTTATTATTGGCATTTTTTCTGTAATTGCATTTTTAGATTACCAACATAATAAAACTCCTCTATTGGGAATATATCAGTCAATAGAAAAAGACTTTATATGGGCTTTTAAGCCAGACAAAATAATTAAGCCTTTATATAGTGAATATGTTATTTTTGAAACTAACCCAGAAATGATAAAAAAATACAATATAACAGAAAAAATAAAACCTTATGAAGAATACAAAGAACCATACTTAAAAAAGCATTTCTGGGATCGCATTTCTGCATATCTTTATTTGATTGGAATCCCTCTAGTCTTTTTTCTCTTTTTCTATCCTCGCCACCGCTCAATTCGTCTTAACCGTAAAGAGCGGGTGATTTATATGCAGGCATTTCATAAAATTTTTGTCATTCCTGTGCCGGATAAAGGTGACCCATTGATGGGCATGAAATATAACCGCTTTAGCTTTTATATGTTCGGTAGCCGCAAACACTTTTCGTTGTTGATGACGGGGCTTGTAGTGGAAGGGAAATACACCGAGGCTGAACTTTTAGGTTGTTATCCCTTGCCAAATCCTCTGCATAACATGCATCTAATTAAAGCCATGCGGGAATTCTTTACTCAAGAAAACCCTGAGTTTTTAAAACATATTGGTAGATTTTATCGCACGCCATGGCTTCGTCCCGGTATTGCTTTTTGTAACAGCTTCAGTTTTATTCGTTTTCCTGTTTCTAGCCGGAAGAAAATCAACCGTGCCATCGCGGAACAAAAAGCTTTTTGGAATACGCTTTCTTATAAACAACAGATGCAACGCTATGCCAAAGCTGTCAAAGAACAACAAGAACTTAATGAACAACTTGCCTCAGAAGGTTTAATTAACGAAGTCAACGATGACTGGGAGGAAACCGAAAAATCGCCAGCTTTGCAAGATTAATAAACAGGTTGATTGAAAAGTGCGGTAAAATTTTTCAACGTTTTAAAACGCTTAGAAAATCAACCGCACTTTTATTTGAGATTCATGAAGTAAAAAAGAAAAAATGTGTAAACAGCTACGTTTTTCAATCCGAAAAATCAATGAAGATGAAATCGAAATCCGCAATTCTTTTTTTGACGGTTATACTCGAGGATTTATTCGGCTCTTATTTGTCGGTATTTTTTGCATGAGTTGGTATCAAAATGCCAAATACAAAGAACTGCCATTTTCTTATGAGATCGCTGCAATAAAGGAAGATTTTGTATGGACATTTAATTCAGATGAAATCATAAAGCCTTTATATAATAATTACTTAAATAAAGTGACAAACCCAGATTTTTTAAGAGATTTTCCTAATACTAAAATTGATACCTATCAAGAATATAAGAATTATTATGTTGAACGACATAAATGGAATAGGATTCGCTTTTTTTTCCACCCAATTTGGATGGCATTCCTGCTATTTTTATTCTGTCTACCACGACCTCGTGGAATCCGAGTAAACCGTAAAAAACGGATTATTTATGCACCAATTTTAAACGGCACCTATCGCGTCGCCTTTGTACCGAAGGAAGGTGACCCGCTGGGCGGTGTAGTCTATTCCTGTTATGGCCCACATCCTTTGGGCGGAGGAAGTTTATACTCTTTTGTGATGGCCATTCGGGAAGAAAAAAATATGCTTCCTTCCCGTCATTATTTAGGCGTGTATCCGTCGGTGACTTCCAAGCAAAGCATTGATATTTTAAACGCCATTCGGGCTTATCTCACAGAAGATAACCCTGAATTTTTAAAATACATCAAACCCCGTTTTAGCGTATGGCATTACATCGCCACTATCCCGTTTTGCAACGCTTTTGCCCTTCCCGTGCCGTTTAACCGCGCTAAAGCGGATAAAGCCATTGAAAGCGCAATGGCCGACTGGAACAAGAAAACCAACAACCAAAAACAAAAATGGTTTAAATCCATCGCCGAAGAACAAAAGCTGATTAACGAAGAACACTCGGCGGAAGGGTTGGACAATCAGACCAAATAAGTCGTTGAAGGCAAAAGTGCGGTGAAAATTTTAGGTGTTTTAAAAAAACGCCCCTAAAAATGACCGCACTTTTATTTGAGATGAATAAAGAAAATATGCCAGAACAACAAAGAGAAAAAGATTTGATTGATAAAATAAGTGAATTTTTTATTAATCCAAACAAAGATATTGCCTACTCTATTCGTAAACGGGGTGAGGATGAAATTGAAATTCGAGATTCGATTTTTGATGGGTATGCTCGTGGGTTTATTCGTTTTGTTTTAATTGGCATGACATTCATTAACGTATTTCATAGTTCATCTGGCATTCCATTTTATAGCCAATATCTCGAGGCAAAAAGTGATTATGAATGGGCTTTCAATCCTGACAAGCCAGCTATGGAAAATTATTTAAGTTACAAAGATAGAATGGAGGAAGTTAATCAGTTTAGAGAAAATAAATTGGAGATAACTCCATATGCAGAATATAAATATGGAATTTCCCCCAAATCACCACTAAAAGATTTTATCCTTGATATCATTTTAATTCCCTTTGTGGTCTTTGCCTTTTTCCTCCCCCGCCCACGTGGCTTTCGTGTCAACCGCCAAAAACGGGTGATTTATTGGCAAACCATCTTCGGCAGCCATGCTATTGCTTTCGTACCAGAACAAGGTGACCCGCTAGGCGGAATCAATTACAGCCGTTTCGGCTTGTATGCGTTTGGTGGGCATGAACGTTTTTCATTGCAACTTTGGATTGACGACTACCTTTCCAAACGTCGCATCACTGCCCTGTTCGGCGTATATCCAAGCCCAAGCTCGGAACATAACGCCCAAATCCTACGCGCTATTCGTGCCTATCTTACTGAAGATAATCCTGAGTTTTTAAAGTATGTAGGCAGAGATTTTAAAAACTTTGGCTTAAAATTTAACATTGCGCTGTGTAACGCTTTTGCACTG
>CBCSVJ010000037.1:0-7478 GCA_965143545.1 uncultured Haemophilus sp.
AGTTATTTAATATTACTTTACAGTTGATAGTAGATTAATTTTTAGTTTAAGTATTTTGAATATATATCTGCATTTGTTGAACTCGCTCTTCTTCAAGATCGGAAGAGAAATTATTTTGAATATAGCCTAATAATGGTAAGGTCATCATTATATTTTCTGGATTGCAGAATTTTGTAAAACCATCTGCTAACCAATATGGTTTTTTCGTTTTTAATTTATGCATAATGGATAGTGTAAGGGATTTTCTTATTAAATATAAAGCGGAGCCTGTATTATCATAAGAAGCATCCAATCCTGTAGCTATTGATTTACTTAAAGAAATATTTCCACTTCCTGTAAATAAATTACTCTCACGATAAGACAACATTTGTAATTTAACTAATTCCACAGGCATATTTTCTAGTGCCTTAGCAATATCTGAAACAACATCTAAAAATTTTGATGGTGTATTTTTGTTAGTTGGTAACAATGTAATATCGTCTTCAGCAATTAAACAAAATTCATCTTCGTCAATAGATTCATCTAAAGCAATTAATTGCCAACATTTAATGTGTGAAAGAGTGCAAGCAATTTCGCCCATCGTTGGCCCACGAGGTATCATTTGGGTAAATGTTGCCACATCAAAAAAGAATTCTTTATTGCCAATAATATCTAATACTTTTCTATCAACAGCAGACACTTTTTGAAAAATTTCGCTTCCTGGTTGTTGGTAAAAATGAGTCAATCTTTCAGGCTGTCTATCTAAATTTATTACATAGCCTCTCATCATTGGATCCTTAAACAAAATTTATAAAAAAACAAACAACACCTATCTAAAAAGATGCGTAGATATTAAATCCACGCATCTCATTAATTTATGAAAATTTTACTTTAATAGGCTTTTATCACGCACCGCACCTTTATCCGCAGATGTCGCAAAGTGACCAAATACTTTTAATGCAAAAGACACTTCACGTTCACGGTTAGCTGGTTGCCAGCCTTTGGCATCTTGCTCGGTACGGCGTTTTGCTAATTCTTCATCGCTGATTTTGAGATTAATCGCGCGATTTGGAATATCGATTTCGATAATATCATAATCATGTACTAAACCGATGGCACCGCCGGAAGCTGCTTCAGGAGAAGCGTGACCAATAGATAAACCAGATGTGCCGCCAGAGAAACGACCATCTGTTAATAAAGCACATTTTTTACCTAAGCCCATTGATTTTAAATAGCTGGTTGGGTATAACATTTCTTGCATACCTGGGCCGCCTTTTGGGCCTTCGTAGCGGATGACTACTACATGGCCTTCTTTAACTTTGCCACCTAAAATACCGGCTACAGCATCTTCTTGGCTTTCAAATACGATTGCTCGACCGGTAAATTTCCAGATAGATTCATCCACACCCGCCGTTTTTACGATACAACCATCTTTTGCGATGTTACCGAATAATACCGCTAGACCACCTTCTTGAGAAATCGCATTTTCTTTGTTACGGATACAACCGCCTACACGGTCATCATCTACACTATCCCAACGGCAATCTTGTGAGAAGGCTTGCGTGGTACGAATACCAGCAGGGCCTGCACGGAAGAATTTATGTAATTCTTCGTCTTTGTTACGAATGATATCGTATTGATTTAATTGTTCTTCTAGTGTTGTTCCTAACACAGTTTTGGTGTTATGGTGGATTAATCCTGCGCGATCTAATTCACCTAATAAGCCCATAATGCCACCTGCACGGTGCACATCTTCCATGTGGTATTTATTGGTGTTTGGTGCGATTTTGCTTAAGCAAGGCACAACGCGTGATAAGCGGTCAATATCCGCCATTTTGAAATCGACACCCGCTTCTTGAGCAGCTGCTAATAAGTGTAAAACTGTATTACTTGAACCACCCATCGCAATATCTAAGCTCATAGCATTTTCAAAGGCCTCAAAGGTGCCAATTGAACGAGGTAATACGCTTTCATCATCTTGTTCATAATAGCGTTTGCAAAGCTCAACAATTTGACGACCTGCTTTTAAGAATAATTCTTTACGGTCAGCATGGGTCGCTAACATCGAGCCATTACCTGGTAAAGATAAACCTAACGCTTCGGTTAAGCAGTTCATTGAGTTAGCGGTAAACATCCCTGAGCAAGAACCACAGGTAGGGCAAGCACTGCGCTCAATCGCATCAATACGCTCATCACTTACATTCGGATCTGCCGCTTCAATCATCGCATCCACTAAATCTAAGCGAATAAGTTGATCGGATAATTTCGTTTTACCCGCTTCCATTGGGCCGCCTGAAACGAAGATTGCTGGAATGTTTAAACGCATGGCTGCCATCAACATTCCCGGGGTGATTTTGTCACAGTTAGAAATACATACCATCGCATCAGCACAGTGAGCATTAACCATATATTCTACGCTGTCCGCGATTAAATCACGGCTTGGTAAGGAATAAAGCATCCCGCCGTGGCCCATCGCGATACCGTCATCTACTGCGATAGTATTGAATTCTTTTGCCACACCGCCGGCTTTTTCAATTTCAGCTGCAACCAATTGTCCCATATCTTTTAAATGAACATGCCCTGGTACAAATTGAGTGAACGAGTTCACCACCGCAATAATCGGTTTACCAAAGTCATTTTCTTTCATCCCTGTTGCACGCCATAAGGCACGTGCACCTGCCATATTACGACCCTGAGTACTGGTCGCTGAACGTAGTTTTGACATAAATAATCTCTCCAAGTAAATTTTTAGTATCTAAATATTATATTCTGGGTAAAATTCTTTTACTTTGTCTATAAATTTCCTGTAGCATTTTTGAACATCTTTATATTCAATATTATCTCCAAAAGCGATATTAAAATTCGCCAATAAATGTAAAAATATAAATTGCAAACAAGCGGAATATTTACTTTTTCTCCCATTAAAATTAATCTGTCTACCATTAATTCTATTATTAATAATAGAATTAAGTTTATTTTTCAAAGCTCCCGTACGATCTAAATGAAATTCAACTTCCTCAGGCATACTTATAGAACTAGTTTTAGCTGCAATCATATAAGAATAGATACAAAAAATCCCCTCACCATTTTCATCATTAAGATAATTTTTTAGTCTATATAAATATCTCTTCCAAAACTCCATTTCTAATGTAGACAATCCTATATGTTCAAAGAAGTTATATTTTTCTATAAAGCATATAAAACCACGATATTGAGGGTCTCCTTTCCTATAACATAAATGGAAACCTAATATAACAAGAAGTTTTCTTGATAAATAGCTTCTAAGTAAACTGGAATAAACTCTTTTATCTTCAGTATTTAAACAATTAAAATTATCAATAAATTTTAATATTCTATATAAATTTATGAACAACTGATTTATTTCAGAATAATTATTTCGCTCCTTGCCATACTCTAAGGAAGCTCTTGTTTCTATAAAGTTTTGGCTTTCTAAAATTTTGTAATATACATAATTTAAAGATTGATTTTCTTCTAAAGAATTTAATTTTCTATTAAATTGCTCTAACATCATAAAAAAGGTTCTTTCAAAATCCTCTTTCTTCCATCTTTTATCCTGCTCGTCTTTTTCTTTTTTTAAATCTTCTATTTCAGTTAGATAACGCGCTTCTTGAAGTTTTTTTTCTTTTTTATTCGCTCTCATTTCAGCAATAAGTGCCAAAAAAGCCATTCCAGAAAAAATTCCTCCGGCATAACTTCCAAATTTATCCCACTCATCACTATTAGAGGATAATTTTCCATGAAATTGATAAAAGTAAAGCAAAAGGAATATAAGCCCAATGGCAAGAATTATTTGCCAAAGGTATTTTTCAATAAATGATTCTTTGGTTTTAATTGCCATAATTGACTTTCACTACATCCGGCAACTTCGCCAACTGATTCACTAATAAGTCAAAAGTGCGGTCAGATTTTACAGTGATTTTTAACCGCACTTGGGTGTCTACCAATGCCATGTCCATGTTAGTCACGGTAAAGCCACGTAAACGAATAACACGTAATACGCGTTCTAAAACCTCTGGGCGATGTTGAGCAGTTAATTCAAAAGTATATTGGTTCATCTCAAATTTCCTCCAGCATATCTGTATTACATGCACCAGGTGGCACTAATGGCCATACACATTCTTCAGGTGGAATGCATACTTGCAATAAATAGGCAGTTTCACTATTTAATAAACGATTAAGTGCTGCATCTACATCATCAGCGCGCTCAATGCGTTCAGCTGGAATATCAAAGGCTTTCGCTAACATCACAAAATCAGGGTTATCTTCTAAAATGGTTTCAGAACGGCGTTTGTTCCAGAAAAGGTCTTGCCATTGACGCACCATACCAAGACGTTGGTTATCTAACAGTAAAATTTTCACAGGTAATTTGCCGCGTTTGATTGAACCTAATTCTTGAATGTTCATCATCAATGAACCATCACCTGTCACTAAAATCACTTCATCATGAGGACGTGCTTTTTTCGCGCCTACCGCTGCAGGTAAACCAAATCCCATGGTGCCGAAGCCCGCAGAGGTAATATAGTTTTCTGGTGCGAAATGGCGCATATGTTGCGCAGACCACATTTGGTGTTGGCCCACATCGGTACAAATCACGGCATTTTGAGGTTTACGCTGTGAAAGTGTGTTGAGTAATGACCAAGGGTCAATCGGTCGGTTACCTGCATTGTCGATATAAGTGAAATCGAGTTTGGCTTTCAGTGCTTGAATATGCGCACGCCAATCATCAATCGCAAGTGGGATGCTTAAAGCTTCTAAGGCTTGAATTAAATCACCTTGAAGGGCAACATTTGCCACACGGAGTTTATTAATTTCTGCCGCATCAATATCACAATGAATGACTTTAGCTTGTGGCGCAAAACTGTCTAATTTACCCGTCACGCGGTCGTCAAAACGCGCACCACACACTAACAATAAATCACATTCGTGCACGGCAATGTTTGCTGATCTTGTGCCGTGCATACCAATCATGCCCATATAAACGGGATCGGTCGGATCAATTGAGCCTAAACCTTTCAATGTCGAAACAGACGGCATTTTGGTAATTTGTAGGAATTTTCTGACCGCTTGTGTGGCGTTTGCCATACCTACGCCACCACCAACATAAAGCACTGGTTTTTTGGCTTGCGCCAATAACGTTTTGGCTTCCGCTAATTTTAATTCTGAAAGTGCGGTTGGTTTTACGGTTGGTTTGACAATAGGTTTGATATGTTCTGGTACATCGCCAACTTGGATGTTACGAGGGACGTCGATGAGAACAGGGCCAGGTCTGCCACTTTGTGCAATTTGGAAAGCAGAAGCAATAATTTCAGGAAGTTCTTCAACAGATTGAACAATATAGCTGTGCTTGGTGCAAGCAAGAGATAAACCTAAAACATCGGCTTCTTGGAAAGCATCGGTACCGATAAGTGGGGCTGCCACTTGACCAGTAAATGCCACGATAGGCACAGAATCAGCAAAGGCATCGCCTAAACCTGTTACTAAGTTGGTTGCACCTGGGCCTGATGTTGCGACACAAACACCCACTTTACCTGTAGAGCGCGCATAACCAATCGCGGCTATTGCGGCACCTTGTTCGTTACGGCAAAGAAGGTGGTCAAGACCTGAGTCATAAATTGCATCGTAGGTTGGCATGATTGCCCCGCCTGGGTAGCCGAAAAGATCGGTTACACCATGCGCTTTTAAACATTCGATAATGAGTTGTGCGCCTGTCATGTTGCTTCCCGTTTTTATGATTATTAAATAATTTTATGAATATTGAAGTTTTGCATTGTAGCGGAATTTTTCGCCTTTGGTTAGGTTTTCGCGAAAAAACCAATGAAAAAAACACGATAACAAACATTATCGTGTTTTTGAATGAAAAGTGCGGTCAGAAAACATGATGTTTTCTTTGCGTAAAATTAGAAACCTGCTTGTTTTTCTAATTGTTCCACAAGCGCATCGTCTAAGCCTAACGCTTTTGCTAAGTCTGCTAAGAAAATGATTTCTTTGCGAGATAAATCTTTGCTTACTAAACGAGCCGCTAAGTACACATTGCTTGCAAGTGCAGTATCGTTGCCTACAAGACGAGCAATTTCATTGATAGAAATTGGATTTTGGATTTCTTGTGCAAGCCATTGTGCTAATTCAGGGTTGTTACCCGCTTCGTTTGCAATAGTTTGTTTTTCATCTTCAGTAATTTCACCATCTGCTGCCGCTGCGGCGATCATGGTGCGTAAAATTAATTCACCCGCATCAACATGGCTTGATGAATTTAATACATCGAAAGCATTTTCTGAGATGTTTGGTTGGCTGCTTTGTTGGGATTTTTGATAGTTTTGGTAAGCTTGATAAGCAAGGTTACCTAAAACGGCAAGTGAGCCTAATTTTGCTAAGCTTGCACCACCGCTACGGCCTAAAATCATTGATAAGATACCGCCTAACGCTGCACCACCACCTACTTTGGTGATAGAGTCGATAGTTTGGTTGCCGGTTTCAAGTTTGCTTGCAGAGTTTTTAGCGACATTTAAAACTTGATTTAAAATGCTGTTGATATCCATAAATGTTTCCTTTTGGTTGTTAATAGAGATTAAATTTGGCCTTTAGACAGTAAATTTTAAAAAAAATTCACTATTTTTAACCGCTCTTTTAACCAAGTCCTTGACTCGGTTTTAGAATTCATTATATTGAAATCTTTCTTCATTAAAAAGGAACTTAGTATGACGCAGTCAAACGCAAAGCGTGAGACCTTCTCTGGTCGGAAAGCATTTATTATGGCGGCAATTGGATCCGCTGTTGGTTTAGGAAACATTTGGCGTTTCCCTTACACCACTTATGAAAACGGGGGCGGTGCATTTATTATCCCTTATCTTATTGCACTTTTAACCGCCGGTATTCCATTGCTTTTCTTAGATTACGCAATCGGTCATCGCCATCGTGGTGGTGCACCACTTTCTTATCGTCGTTTTAACCCGCACTTTGAAGTGTTTGGTTGGTGGCAGGTGATGGTGAACGTCATCATTGGGCTTTACTACGCAGTAGTATTAGGTTGGGCGGCAAGCTACACCTACTTCTCACTTAATTCTGCCTGGGGAGATAAACCAATTGATTTCTTCCTACACGAATTCTTAAAAATGGGCGATATCGCTAATGGTGTGAGCTTTGAGTTTGTTGGCATGGTGACAGGCCCGTTAATCGCAGTATGGTTAGTCGCATTAGGCGTACTTTCTTTAGGTATTAAAAAAGGAATTTCTAAATCTTCAGACATCTTAATGCCTGTTTTAGTGGTGATGTTTGTGGCGTTGGTTGTTTATTCTTTATTCCTACCGGGTGCAGAAAAAGGCTTGAATGCGTTATTTACCCCAGATTGGTCAAAATTGTCTAACCCAAGTGTGTGGATTGCGGCTTACGGTCAAATCTTCTTCTCTCTTTCTATTTGTTTTGGGATCATTGTCGCCGGGAAAGTATTTGTTGAGAAATGTCTGAGCAGCCTTGGGAAGTTC
>CBCSVJ010000038.1:0-7432 GCA_965143545.1 uncultured Haemophilus sp.
GTTGGGTGGCCGTTTTGAAATGTCACAATTCCTAATCGAAAATGGTTTTGACTACAAAATGTCGGTAGAAAAAGCGTATTCAACTGACTCTAATATGTTAGGTGCGACACACGAAGCGAAAGACTTAGAAGAATTAAGCACAGGCATTAAAATTGTGAAACCAATTATGGGCGTGGCATTTTGGGATGAAAATGTTCAAGTGAAACCAGAAGTGGTGACCGTTCGCTTTGAAGAAGGTGTGCCGGTTGCATTAAACGACAAAACATTTGATAACGTGGTGGATCTTTTCTTAGAAGCAAATCGCATTGGTGGTCGTCATGGTTTAGGCATGTCAGACCAAATTGAAAACCGTATTATCGAAGCTAAATCACGTGGTATTTATGAAGCACCGGGAATGGCATTATTCCACATTGCTTATGAGCGTTTAGTAACGGGTATTCATAATGAAGATACTATTGAACAATATCGTATCAACGGTTTACGTTTAGGTCGTTTGTTATACCAAGGTCGTTGGTTTGATCCACAAGCGTTAATGTTACGTGAAACAGCACAACGTTGGGTCGCTCGTGCGGTGACTGGTGAAGTGACATTAGAACTTCGTCGTGGTAATGACTATTCAATCTTAAATACTGAATCACCAAACTTAACTTATGCGGCTGAACGTTTAAGTATGGAAAAAGTGGAAAATGCGCCATTTGATCCAATCGATCGTATTGGTCAATTAACCATGCGTAACCTAGATGTAGCAGATACACGCGGAAAATTAAGTATCTACTCTCAAGTATGTTTATTAACTGCGGGTAAAGATTCGGTTTTACCACAATTAGGTAAAAAATAATTTTCTCCTTTAAATATAAAAAGTGCGGTCGATTTTGACCGCACTTTTAGTAGAAATAATAAAAAACCTTAGGTTTTAACCTAAGGTTTTTGTTTTTTAGCACAGATTATTTTTTCTCTTCACATTTGTTGATATCGCTACATTTGCCGTAGAGATATAAACTGTGTGCTTTTAATTTGATGCCATGTTGTTCACTGATTTCTTTTTGACGTTGTTCAATAATATTATCAGTAAACTCAAATACTTTGCCACAATCTTCACAGATAATGTGATCGTGGTGTTCTGTTGGCGCAAGCTCAAAAACAGATTTGTTGCCTTCAAAATTATGACGAATTAAGATATGTGCTTCATCAAATTGGTTAAGCACGCGATATACAGTTGCAAGACCAATGTCACTACCTTGTTCTAACAAGATTTTATACACTTCTTCAGCTGAGAAATGCTCGTTTTTATGTTCTTGCATTAACGCAAGGATAGTCAGCCGGGGTTCGGTGATTTTCAACCCTGCTTTTTTGAGTAATTTGATGTTTTCTTCAGACATAATGTTCCCTTAATTAATTTGCTAAATAGAGATGGTTAAGCCAATTCTGCTAAACACATTTCATCGTAGATTTGTTTCGTCCATTTCTCTACACGTTCTGCTGTGAGTTCTGGTTGACGATCTTCATCGATACACAAACCGATAAAGTTTCCGTCGTCTAATAATGCTTTTGATGCTTCAAAGGTGTAACCATCAGTTGACCAATTGCCCACGATAATCGCACCACGTGGTTCAACGATATCACGTACTGTACCGATCGCATCACAGAAGTAATCTGCGTAGTCTTCCTGATCGCCACAGCCAAAGATACCGACTAATTTGTCAGTAAAATCAATTTCTTCTAAGGTTGGGAAAAAATCATCCCAGTCAGCTTGTGCTTCACCGTAATACCAAGTCGGAATACCGAAAAGTAAAAAATCATAACCTTCGATATCTTCTTTCGAGCTTTTTGCAATGTCACGAATATCAACGAGTTCGTTACCTAATTGCTTTTGAATCATTTTTGCAATGTTTTCTGTATTACCTGTGTCACTACCGTAAAATAAACCGACAACTGCCATTGTTCTTTCCTTTTGAAATAAAATTAGGTGAGTAGAAAAAAGATGAGGGATCAAAGCCCCACAATTTGTGCGAACTATAACATAAATGAATTCTCATTTGAATAGAATAATTCTCATTTAAAACGATTAATTCTTATTTAGAAACCTATCAATTGCACGTATCACAAAATCAGGTTTTTCGGCATGAACCCAGTGCCCACAACCATTGATGGTGAAGGAGGTCGCATTCGGGAATTGTTTTAGAATGGTTTCGGTATATTCAGGTTTAATATAAGATGAAAGCCCACCTTTGATGAAGAGTGTAGGCGTATTAGCGAAGACCTCTTGCCAATCCATTAGCTCCGAATAATGTTCAAAAAGTGCGGTCAAATTGAAACGAAAATATTCACTTGAAGTAGGCTCAAAAGATTTCAACATAAATTGCACCACACTCGGATCGGCAATTTCAGTTTCTAAAATAGGCTTAGCTTGTTGACGAGTTTGTGGCTGCGCTTTTTTCAAGGCAAACAAACCACGGAACACATCATCATGTCCAGCACTGCTATTTGCGACTGGGGCAATATCAATGACGACCAATTTTTCCACGCGTTGTGGTTGAAGAGCGGTCATTTTCATGGCCGTTTTTCCACCCATTGAATGGCCAATTAAGATCACTTTATCTAATTGAAGATAATCGATGAGTTGCCATACATCATCAGCCATGACATCGTAATTCATTGTTTCTGAATGAAAACTATGTCCATGATTACGTAAATCTACGCGCAAAATATTATAGTTATCGCTAAATGCACGCGCGATGACACCAAGATTATTCATATCCCCAAACAAGCCGTGAATGAAAACTAAAGTAGGTGAATTAATTGATTGTTTTGCTTGGTGAAATTGATGGTTTAATAATTGGGAAGATGACATATATTTTGCGTGAGAATTTGGTTAGAAATCGTTATAATGGACGAAAATTTTAGCAAACGGAGAGAAAAAAATGAAGATAATTGAAGTCGATGAAGAATTGTATCAATACATTGCGGCACAAACTCAATCTATTGGAGAAAGTGCGTCTGATATTCTTCGCCGTTTGTTGAATTTACCCACTCACGCAACAAGCTCAGTTGATTTCTTTGAATCAGTCGTATCAGCTGAAACGCCAAAAAGTGCGGTGCATTCTGAGCCTGTTTTAACGGAAAAAGCAACCGAAGCATCTCAACCAAAAGTTGAACCTGTCGAACCGCCAAAAGCAGTGAAAAAACAATCGGATGAAGCAATCAATCATATTGTTGATAAAGTCCGTGCGCTCTTGAATTCTGCTGAATTTAAAGAAGAGCCAAAAGCAGTCGTGCGTTTTTTAAGTATATTACGGACGCTTTATCGTACCAATCCAGAAAGTTTCGCACAGGCAACAGAAAGCCTACAAGGTCGTACTCGTGTTTATTTTGCTCGTGACGAAGGGACGTTGCTTGTGGCGGGTAATCACACGAAACCAAAACAAATTCCAGATACGCCATATTGGGTGATTACCAATACCAATAGCGGTCGTAAGATGCTGATGCTAGAAGGGGCGATGCAATCTATGCATTTGCCTGAATATTTAATTGACGAAGTTCGCCCTTATTTCGTTAGCAACTAATTCGATGCAAAAATTCCCTTGGCAAGCATTTGCCCAAAATTCAGCGTATGCAAATCAGGTCGCGTTGCGAAATTCGCAGGGCGATCCTTTTACTTGGGCAGAACTTGCTGAGAAAATTAATCAAGTAGAAGTCTTTCTCTTACAACAAGGTGTGACAGCGCAAAGTGCGGTCGCTTTTTGCGGTAAAAATTCAGAACAGATCTTATTTCTTTATTTAGCCGTTATTCAGCTAGGTGCAAAAATTTTAGGGATCAATCCTGCATTTCCTCAAGAAAAAAGAGAAGAATTGTGCCAAGTACACGGCATAGATTTTTGTTATCAAACTGAAGATATTCGTTATTTAGCTGCTGAAGCATTACCCGAGCATAAAGCGGATTTGACAAAAGCAGCCACAATGACGCTCACATCAGGTTCGACTGGTTTGCCTAAAGCGGTGGTGCATAATGTGTCTGCTCATTTAGCTAATGCGGAAGGCGTTTGTGCCTTAATGAATTTTGGCAAAGATCAATCATGGCTACTTTCTTTGCCGCTTTATCATGTTTCCGGACAAGGCATTGTGTGGCGTTGGCTTTACGCAGGTGCCACCTTAGTTTTACCAAAAGAAGATTTTTATCAATCTATTGGTGAGGTTTCTCATGTTTCTCTCGTGCCAACGCAATTACAACGTTGGTTTGATTATTTGACGGAGCATTCTCAACCTATTCAAACGCAAGCGGTATTATTGGGGGGAACACAAATCCCTGTTAAATTAACTCAAGCATTAAATGAATTAGGGATTCGCAGTTATTCAGGTTATGGTATGACCGAAATGGCTTCTACTGTATTCGCTAAACAATCGGATGGAAAAGTTGGTGTAGGTCAACCTTTGCTTGGGCGAGCGTTCAAGTTAGTGAATGAAGAAGTTTGGTTAAAAGGTGCTGGACTTGCCATGGGCTATTGGCGAGAAGGACATATTGTTCCACTCACCAATGCCGAAGGTTGGTTCCAAACAAAAGATAAAGCTCAATGGCTTGATGACGAATTAGTTATTCAAGGCCGATTGGATAATATGTTTATTTCTGGCGGTGAAAATATTCAACCGGAAGAAATTGAAAAGGTGATTGCACAATCAGATTTGGTGAAACAAGTCTTTGTTTTGCCTCAACATGATGAGGAATTTGGCCATCGCCCTGTCGCGATTGTTGAATTTCATACCTCATTTAATGAAAGTGCGGTCGAATCTCTCAACGTTTTTTTACAAGGGCGATTGGAGCGATTTAAGCAACCCGTTGCCTACTATGAACTCCCTCAGGATTTAATCCAAGGGGCAATAAAGATTTCTCGCAAAGCACTCGCCGATTGGCTGTCGCAACAATAGGAAAGTTAGTTTAATGAAAAATATCTCTCGAGTTTTGACCGCACTTGGTCTTTCATTTGTTTTTACGCTGGCGCTTTCTCAGCCCGTTTGGGCAGAGAATAATGCTGATTTACCAACTGAAAAAATACTTAAAAGTGAATTAGCTGAGGCTGAAAAGTTACCGGATGGTGAGGAAAAAACAAGTAAAGTGGCCACAATTCAGGCGTCACTCGATTTCTTACAACAAATTCAAACGCAGCAAAAAAGCAATAATGAGCTGCAAGAGACGCTTATTGATGCGGATTCTGAAATTCAGAAGAATAATAGCGATCTACAAAATCTCAAAAAACAGCTGAGTTCACCAAATAACACGGATTATGCTTCACAAAGTTTAGCAACTTTGCAGGCACAGCTTGAGAAACTGACAAACCAGCAACAAGAAACGCAAGCTTCATTGAGTGCAGTGAATACGCAACTTGCAGGGCAGAGTTCAGTATCAGAGCGTGCTCAAACTGCGTTGACAGACAATGTTAAACGTACTCAGGTATTGAATCAGCAGTTGAATGATCCAGCGATAAGTGCACTTTTAAAACAGCAAATTCAACTTGAGTTGCAATTGATTGAGCTAAAAAATGCGTACAATCAAATTTTATTAAAAAATAGCGATCAATTTACGGTTCTTTATCAGAGCCGTTATGACTTATTAAATGCGCGTGTACAAGCGCAGCAGAAACAAATTGCAGCCATTCAAGAGGCGATTAATCAAAAGAATTTGGCGCAAACACAAAGCCAAGTTGAACAGGTACAACACCAAAGTCAAAGTGCTGTAAAAAATCCATTTATTCAGAAAGAATTAGATCTGAATGCGCAGCTGAGCCAATATTTACTTGAGCAAACAGCGAAGACGAATACATTAACGCAAGATGAATTGCGTATGCGCAATGTATTGGACAATTTAACTCAAACCCAACGTACCATTGATGAGCAAATTAGTGCTTTGCAAGGCACGTTGGTGCTTTCACGTATTATTCAACAACAAAAACAAAAATTACCAACCAATTTAAATATTCAAGGGCTTTCAAAACAAATCGCAGATTTGCGTGTGAAGATCTTTGATATTACTCAGAAACGTAATGAGCTTTATGATATTGATGCCTATATCAGTAAAATAGAGCAAGATGACAATAAGTCTTTTACCCCTACGGAAAAAGCACAATTAACCAGTTTATTGACAGAACGTCGTAAAGTGGCCTCTGATTTGATTAAGTCATTGAATAATCAGTTGAACTTGGCGATTTCCTTAGAGCTAACACAGCAACAGATTACTCAAATTAGTGATCAAATTCAGTCTAAACTCGACCAACAAAGTTTCTGGGTAAAAAGTAACAATCCAATTAATTTAGATTGGTTCAAAAAACTGCCAATGTCACTCAAGGCACAATTTGATGGCATTGGAAAGAAAATCGGCTTCCCGACAAATTTTGATAATTTGCCGTATTTACTCACTTATGTCTTTATTTTGTTTGTGATTGGTGGGTTGATTTTCAAATTTAAAGAATCGATTAAACAACGTTTGAGCGTGATTAATGGCGAAATTAATACGCTTCGTTCGGATAGCCAATGGCATACGCCTCTTGCGTTATTTTATACCGCACTTTTGTCTTTATCAGGCACCCTTTGGTTTTTAGCGGCTTGCCAATTATTGGGCTTTTTCTTGGTAAAAAATCCACAAGAGTTTTGGGAATGGTCGCTCAGTATGGCGGGCTATTGGTGGTTCTTTAGTTTTGTTTTAGCTATTCTTCGTCCGAATGGTATTTTAGTGCGCCATTTTGGTTTTGCTAAAGAGAGTGCAGCTAGCCTACAAGATGTTACGAAACGTATTATTGTTTCTGTTGTGTTATTACTGAATACATCAATTTTCAGTAATGTAATGGATACAGGCTTAGCAAATGACGTATTGGGTGAAATACATACCATTGTTGCGTTGCTTTTCTGTATTGTGATTATTGCACCACGTTTTGTTCGTACAGAAAAATCCTTGAGTTCAAGCATAACGGATCAGCGTGATAGAACGCTTTTAAAAATTATGCGCGTTTTATTGCAATTGGTCCCTGTTATTTTAATTGCACTAGTTGCTTTAGGCTATTATTACACCGCCTTAAATTTAATTACGCATATTATTAATACCTACATTGCATGGGTGGTGTGGTCGTTGGTGCGTCATACTATTTATCGTGGTATTACGGTTGCATCAAGACGTTTAGCTTATCGACGTTTACAAGAAAAACGTCAGCAAAAACAACAAGATTCAAGTGATACTTCAGCCTCTGATGATGTGGTCGTGATTACCGAACAAGAAGAGGGATTAGCCTTAAATGAAGTGCGTAGCCAGTTACTACGCTTTGCCGATCTCTTTATTTGGACCGCACTTTTTGCCATCTTCTATTATGTATGGTCAGATTTAGTGACCGTTGTAAGTTATTTGCGTGATATTACCTTGTGGCAACAAACTTCAACAACTGAAGCGGGCGTG
>CBCSVJ010000039.1:0-7387 GCA_965143545.1 uncultured Haemophilus sp.
AAATCCACTATTGGACGATGTACAAGCAAAAGCAGAATTAGAGCGTATTCGTAGTGAGATTATTTCTGGCAAAATGACATTTGCTGATGCCGCATTAAAATATTCTAAAGATTATTTATCAGGCGCGAATGGCGGTAGCTTAGGTTATGCCTTCCCAGAAGCTTATGTGGGCCCATTTGCAAAAATGGTTGAAACAACCCCACAAGGTACCATTTCTGCACCGTTTAAATCTGAATTTGGTTGGCATATTCTCGAAGTAACTGGCAGTCGTGATGGCGATAAAACAGAAGATGCCTATCGTCAAAAAGCTTATGAACAAATTGTTAATAGCCAATTACAAGATGCAACCAAAGACTGGGTGAAAGCATTACGTAAAAATGCTGATATTCAATATTTCGATAAATAACAGAAACCGTTAGAATAAGGGGGCATTTTGCCCCTTTTGTCGTTTTTATAAAATGAGTGACGCATGAAAAAATTTTTTGTCTTTTTACTGATTCTTCTGCTTATTCTTAGCGGTGTTGGTTTTTTGGGTTATCAAAAACTAACGGAGTTTGTTCATACGCCGGTGAATGTCACGCAAGATCAATTGCTGACAATTGAGCGAGGAACCACAGGCAGTAAACTTGCCGCTTTATTAGAGCAAGAAAAAATTCTTGAACATGCCGATTTATTACCTTGGTTATTGAAATTACAACCGCAACTCAACAAAGTGAAAGCGGGGACTTATTCTTTAACGGGCGTGAAAACGTTACAAGATTTATTGGATATGCTCAATTCCGGCAAGGAAGCGCAATTTAGCGTGAAGTTTATTGAAGGGAAAACGTTCAAGGAATGGCGTAAAAACCTTGAAAGCACACCGCACTTAAAACAAACCTTGCAAGGTAAAAGTGATAAAGAAATTATGGCGTTATTAGATATTCCAGCCGTTGCAAAAGCCGTTTACGAATGGAATAACATGGATGGGTGGTTGTATCCAGATACCTATAATTATACGCCAAATTCGACTGATCTTGAATTATTAAAACGTTCAACGACTCGTCTACAAAAAGCCTTGGATAAAGCATGGAGTGAACGCGATGAAAATCTCCCATTAGCGGATCCGTATCAAATGTTGATTTTGGCTTCTATTGTGGAGAAAGAAACGGGTATTGCGGCGGAGCGCCCACAAGTGGCTTCCGTATTTATTAATCGCTTAAGAGCCAATATGAAACTACAAACTGACCCAACCGTGATTTATGGAAT
The DNA here is from genome assembly GCA_965143545.1 of uncultured Haemophilus sp. Lineage (GTDB taxonomy): Bacteria > Pseudomonadota > Gammaproteobacteria > Enterobacterales > Pasteurellaceae > Haemophilus_D. The sequence goes on from CBCSVJ010000039.1 coordinate 1,246, forward strand.
GGGTGAGAGTTATACCGGTAATATTCGTAAGAAAGATTTGGAAACGATAACCCCGTACAATACCTATATGATTGAGGGGCTACCACCAACCCCAATTGCGATGGTGAGTGAAAGTGCTTTGCAGGCCGTGGCGCATCCAGCAAAAACAGATTTTTATTATTTTGTTGCCGATGGAAGTGGTGGTCATAAATTTACTCGTAATCTGAACGAGCATAATAAAGCAGTGCAAGAATATTTACATTGGTATCGTAACCAACAAAAAGGAGCCCACTAATGCAAGGCAAATTTATCGTGATTGAAGGGCTAGAAGGTGCAGGTAAAAGTACCGCCATGCAAACGGTGGTGGATACATTAAAATCCCTTGGTGTAAATGATATCGTGTTTACTCGTGAGCCAGGCGGTACACCGTTAGCAGAGAAATTACGCCATTTAATCAAACATGAAACAGAAGAGCCAGTTACGGATAAAGCCGAATTATTGATGCTTTATGCGGCACGAATTCAATTGGTAGAAAATGTGATTAAGCCAGCATTGGCAGAAGGTAAAATTGTGCTAGGTGATCGACATGATATGTCTTCACAGGCCTATCAAGGCGGTGGGCGTCAGTTTGACCAAACGCTTATGGCGAATTTAAAAAATATGGTATTAGGCGATTTTGAGCCTGATTTTGTACTGTATTTAGACATTGATCCTGCAGAAGGGCTTGCTCGTGCTAGAGGTCGTGGTGAATTAGACCGCATTGAACAACAAGGACTCGATTTCTTCCATCGTACCCGCCAACGTTATTTGGAATTGGTGCAGAACAACCCGAAAACCGCCATTATTAATGCGGGTCAGCCTTTGGAACAAGTACAAGCAGACATACAAAGTGCGGTCAAAAATTGGTGGGTTTCACAAGCAAAATGAGCGAACTTTATCCTTGGTTAGTGCCTACTTATCACAAAATTAGCCAAACTTTTAGCGAAGGTTTGGGGCATCATGCATTATTGATTAAAGCTGATCAAGGTCTCGGTGCTGAAGGTTTGTTTGAGGCTTTAACAAAACGCATTATGTGTCAAACGCCAGATAATGTACCTTGTGGCCATTGTCATGCTTGCCATTTAATGGCAGCGCACAGTCACCCTGATTTTCATGTTTTAGCCTCTCAAGAAGGCAAAGATATTGGTGTTGATCAGGTAAGGGCAATTAATGAGGTTGTCAGCCAACACGCGCAACAAAACGGCAATAAATTAGTATATATTCAAGATGCAGAACGTCTTACGGAAGCGGCAGCTAATGCATTGCTCAAAACCTTGGAAGAGCCACGTCCGAACACGTATTTCTTATTGCAAACAGAACCTTCCTCTTCGTTGTTAGCGACTATTTACAGCCGTTGCCAAGTGTGGAATGTGCCTTTGCCAACGGAAGCAGAAGCCTTAACTTGGCTTTCTTCTCAATTTCAGGCAGAAACATCCGAATTATTGACCGCACTTGCGATGAATTTGGGTCGTCCACTGTTAGCATTGGAAACACTTCAACAAGGATTAATTGAACAACGGAAGAATTTCCTACGTCAATTTTGGCTGTTTTATCGTCGTCGTTCGCCTTTGGAAATTTTGCCTTTCTTTGAAAAAGAACGCACCGTACAGCAAGTAGATTGGATCTTAGCGTTTTTAAGCGATGCCATTAAATACAAACTCGAAATACAAAGTGGCTGGCAAACACTTGATCTTAAAACAGGTGTAACTCAATTTGCAGACGAGCAAACAGCGCTTGGGTTATTAACCGCAAATAAAATTATGCAAAAAGTACGCTCGGATTTACTCACTATCAACGGCATTAACACAGAATTAATGTTATTAGATGGTTTGACAAAGTTAATTACCGACGTATTTAAGGACTAAATAAATTATGTTTATCGTAGATTCCCATTGCCATTTAGATGCATTGGATTATGAAAATTTACACAAAGATATTGCTGATGTAGTGGCTAAAGCCAATGCACGAGATGTGAAGCATTTATTGGCGATTGGCGTAACATTAAGCCGTTTTGAAAAAGCTTACCCTGAGTTAGCAAAATTTCCGAATGTGTCTTTAGCTTGCGGCGTGCATCCATTAGATCTTGAAGAAGAACCTTACGATGCCGAGCGTTTATTATGTTTATCCCAAGATAAAAAAGTGATCGCAATTGGCGAAATTGGTTTGGATTATTATTACAGTGCAGATAATAAGGCATTGCAGCAAACGGTTTTTGCCGATCAAATCAGAATTGCTAATGAAGTGGATAAACCCGTAATTATTCATACGCGTTCAGCGCCAGAAGATACTATTGCCATGTTGAGTGAGCACCATGCAGAAAAGTGCGGTGGATTAATTCATTGTTTTACGGAAACCTTGGATTTTGCGAAAAAGGCACTTGATTTAGGGTTTTATATTTCTTGTTCGGGTATTATTACCTTTAAAAATGCGGAAAGTATTCGAGAAGCCATTCGTTATGTACCGGCAGATCGTTTGTTAGTTGAAACGGATTCGCCTTACTTAGCACCCGTGCCTTATCGTGGCAAAGAGAACCAGCCTGCCTATACGCGAGAGGTGTGTGAATATGTGGCAGCGTTAAAAGGGCTGTCTATGGAAGAATTTGCACAAATTAGTACACAAAACTTCGAGCGTTTATTTAAAATTAATGTACAATAAATCATCGATTTAAATGAGAGAGTGTTATGCGTAAGTTTTTTAAATACTTTTTATTTTTAGTGGTCTTTGTTTTTCACGGCTTTATGTTTGCTGTGGTGGACTACGTTTTCCCACACTATGATGTAACGCGAGTAACGGGTGTGGAAGTGAAACGTGTGGATAAAGATGGTCCGATTACAAAATCGAATCCGGCTGATGGTCCAACGCGCGATGTGTATTTTATCAATACACAAAATGATGATGGCAAAATCATGGTGTATCGTAATGAAGATACCCGTTGGGGTTTTCCATTCTATTTCAAATTTGGTTCAGCGAACTTACAGGCTCAAGTTCAAGCCTTGGGTAATGAAAACAAATTAGTACAAATCAAGTATTACGGTTGGCGGATGACGATGTTCGATGAATATCGCAATGCCGTTGCGGTGAAAGAAATCAGTGGCGATGTGACACCAAGCCATCCGATTTTATCTTGGGTATTCTATGCTTTCTTATTAGTTACTCTTTTCCTTTCTATCCAATTTGTACGTGGCTGGTTCGACAGCGAAAATTAGCGTTTCTCAAATATGGGGCGTCATAGAACGCCCTCACAATTTAATAATAACATTCCTAACCTAAAAACCAGCGGTAAATTGACCGCACTTTAAAACCAATAAAGAGAACATTATGAGTTTATCTGCAGCGATTTTTATTTTAATCGTATTAATTATTGTCAGTGCAATCTTGTCATCAGCTGAGATTTCTCTCGCGGGTGCAAGACGCATTAAACTACAAACGTTGGCCAATGAAGGCAATATCAAAGCGGAGAAAGTTTTAAAATTACAGGAACAGCCAGGGCGTTTCATTACTGTAGTACAAATTGGACTTAATATGGTTGCCGTACTTGGTGGTGTGATTGGTGAAGCAACCATTAGTCTTCACTTACAGAGTTTTTTACATGAATACACCACGGCTGAATGGGTTGAGCCAGCCTCCTCTTGGATTGCCTTTTTCATGGTAACCATAACATTTGTTTTATTAGCCGATTTAATTCCGAAACGCCTCGCACTGATTAATCCTGAAGGTGTTGCACTGCGGACTATTGGCATTATGCAAGCCTTTATTTTCTTATTGAAACCCATTGTATGGTTTTTTGATGGTCTTTCTAATATCTTCTTCCATTTAATGGGGGTATCCACTAAGCGCGAAGACAATATGACATCAGAAGACATTGTGGCTATCGTAGAGGCTGGAGCGGAAGCAGGTGTGCTAAAAACACAAGAGCATTATTTGATTGAAAACATTTTTGAGATGCAAGAGCGCACCGTGTCTTCAACCATGACGACCCGTGAAAATATCGTATTTTTAGACCGCACTTTTACTCGTCAGGAAGTGTTGAATACCTTATCGGCAGACTCTCATTCTAAATTAGTGATCTGTGATAATGGCTTGGATAAGATTTTAGGTTATGTGGAATCACATACCTTATTAACACTCTATCTTCAACAAGAAGTAGTGGATTTAACGGATAGCCGTTTATTGCGTAAAGCGTTATTTATTCCAGATACGCTGTCGTTATACGAAGTATTGGAGTTGTTTAAATCCACAGGTGAAGATTTCGCCATTATCGTCAATGAATATGCACTTGTTGTGGGGTTAATTACTTTAAACGATGTGATGAGTATTGTGATGGGCGAATTGGTTTCTAACGAAGAAGAACAAATTGTCAGCCGTGATGAAAACTCTTGGTTAATCGATGGTGCAACGCCGCTTGAAGATGTGATGCGTGCTTTAGATATTGAATCTTTCCCAGATGAAGAAAACTATGAAACCATCAGTGGCTTTATGATGTATATGCTACGCAAAATCCCGAAAAAAACCGATTTTGTGTTATACGATAAGTATAAATTTGAAGTTATTGATACCGAAAACTTCAAAATTGATCAAATTTTAGTTTCTATTGTCAAAGACAGCGGTGTGAGCAAAGAATCAGCGTAGTACTAGGCGTTTCCTTGCTTAATCCCCCATTCTAAGTATAATTAACGGCGGTTTTAACCGCCTATAAATAAGGAAAATTTAATGTTAAAAAAAATCTCGGTATTCTTTGTAGCAGTAATGCTTGCAGGTTGTTCTTCAATTTCAGATATGACCTCTTACATTCCGTTTATGGGTAAAGACAAAAAGGTCATTGATTTAGATAAAGATAAAATCGACCAAAAATCTTACGCGGCAGCTTATGAAGCCACTGTGGCAACCTATAAAGATCGTGTAACAAAAAATTTCTTTGTGGATAATTTTGCAAGTGGTGCAAATGACTGGTATCTCGGTCGTATTGTTGTGCCAATCAAACAAATTCAAGATAAACTCTACACAGGTGGCCATGATTCTGATGTGTATGCTTACTACAGTGGTGTGTTGCATGCAGAAGCATTACAAACCAACTTCAGCCGCTTAAGCGCGAATTGTTGGCAAAAAGTGGATTCACCAAGTGTGACACAAGGGATCTACGATGCAATGCGTGATTTGCAAAAAGGCAAAGAGCGCGGTGAAAATGACGCTTACATTTCCCAAGGTAGCGAAATGCTACTCAAAGCCTGTACCGGCCAATAATCAATTTGAGCTGTTGATGAGTGCTCTCATCAGCAGCTTTTCTTTTTTTAAATCATCAATGTGAAGGAGCAAGAATGTTAGAACTTTCGGAAAGCAACATTCATTTAAATGCTACGGCAACAAATAAGCTGCAAGCTATTGAAATGGCTGCAAGTGCGTTAGAGCAAGCTGGCAATGTTGAACAAGGCTATTTGCAAGGCATGCTTGGACGTGAACAACAAACCTCCACTTTTTTAGGCAATGGGATTGCGATTCCACACGGTACATTAGAAACCCGTTCAATGGTGAAAAAAACTGGTGTGCAAGTTTTTCAATTCCCACAAGGTATTGAGTGGGGAGAAGGCAATATTGCTTATGTTGTGATTGGTATTGCGGCCCGTTCTGATGAACATCTTGCTTTACTTCGTCAATTAACGCATGTTTTAGGTGATGAAGACACTGCAGCACAGCTAGCGACATTAACAGATGTTGAAAAATTCCGTGCGATTTTGTTAGGTGAAAGCGATGCTTTTAGCATGACTGAAGAAACATTAAGTTTAGATATTGAAACGCAAAGTTTGCTCACCCTTACCGCCATCAATGCAGGCAAATTACAACAGCAAAGTGCGGTTGAAAATAGCTTTGTTTCTGAAGTGGTCTCCAATTCTGCTCTGCCACTTGGCAAAGGTTTATGGGTAACCGATGCCGTATCAGGTAACGTGAAAAATGCGTTAGCATTCAGTCGTGCGAAAACCATTTTTAATCATAATGGTAAAGCGGTGAAAGGCGTGTTAACGATTTCGGCTGTCAGTGACCAAATCAATGAGACGTTAGCACGTTTATTGGATGATGAAGTACAAAATATTTTATTAAGTGGTAATACGCAGCAAATTTTGACCGCACT
>CBCSVJ010000040.1:0-7345 GCA_965143545.1 uncultured Haemophilus sp.
ATCAAATGCCGTATATTTAAAGGCATTAAACACTTCGTCTTGCGGTGGGTAAATGGTTTTCCCCGCTAGTCGCTCTTGATGGACTTGTTGTAGAATGTGTTTAAAGTAAGGTTTTTCTTTCTCTTGACCGATAACATCTGTCCAGGTTTTCATTCTGTATTTCCTTATTGGATAAGCTTGAGCACATTATAAATGAAATTGCTTAGAAAGGCTTTACCTGAAAATTGTGTTAATATTTTGTTAAAAGTGAGAGTGTGTTGAGGCCTTGTTATGGCTGAAACTTTAATCTAGATCAATTTTTAAAAATTAGTCAGAAAAAAGAACCTGTTTTAGGTCAAAATTAATTGAATTCTTCAAATAGTTTGATAAAATTTGCACAGTTTAATAAATATACAACCGCCAAATTAGGAGGCACTTTATGATCAAAGGTATTCAAATTACTCAAGCAGCAAATGACAATCTTTTAAACTCATTCTGGTTATTAGACAGTGAAAAAAATGAAGCTCGTTGTTTATGTGCAAAAGCTGAATTCGTAGAAGACCAAGTAGTAGCAGTAAGCGAATTAGGTCAAATCGAATATCGTGAATTACCAGTAAACGTAGCACCAACTGTTAAAGTTGAAGGTGGTCAACACTTAAACGTAAACGTATTACGTCGTGAAACTTTAGAAGATGCAGTAAATAACCCGGATAAATACCCTCAATTAACTATCCGTGTTTCTGGTTACGCAGTACGTTTCAACTCTTTAACACCAGAACAACAACGCGACGTTATTACTCGTACTTTCACTGAAAGCCTATAATTTCAGCTTGAATGAAAAAAGAAACCTCGAAGTAATTCGGGGTTTTGTTTTATGTAAAAGGTTTGAAAATTTGACCGCACTTTTCCCTTTCATCCCTAGCGATTTCCGCGCTTTTCAGGTACAATCCGCCAGTTAAATTTAATGATTTTTGAGAAAACTAATCTATTTATGAAGAATATTCGCAACTTTTCTATTATTGCCCATATTGACCATGGTAAATCGACCCTTTCTGACCGATTAATTCAGACCTGTGGAGGCCTTTCGGATCGTGAAATGGAAGCGCAAGTGTTGGACTCTATGGATCTTGAGCGTGAGCGCGGTATTACCATTAAAGCGCAGAGCGTAACCTTAAATTATCAAGCCAAAGACGGTGAAACATACCAATTAAACTTTATCGATACACCAGGACACGTGGACTTCTCTTATGAAGTATCACGTTCTCTTGCGGCTTGTGAAGGGGCATTGTTAGTTGTGGATGCAGGACAGGGCGTAGAAGCTCAAACCTTGGCAAACTGCTATACCGCCATTGAAATGGATTTAGAAGTCGTGCCTATTTTAAATAAAATCGACTTACCGGCAGCGGATCCTGAACGTGTTGCAGAAGAAATTGAAGACATCGTGGGTATTGATGCGATGGAAGCGGTACGTTGTTCGGCGAAAACCGGTGTGGGTATTGAAGATGTGTTAGAAGAAATTGTTGCGAAAATTCCCGCGCCAGAAGGTGATCCTGATGCACCGTTACAAGCCTTGATTATTGACTCTTGGTTCGATAACTATTTAGGAGTGGTGTCATTAGTTCGTATTAAGAATGGTGTGTTGCGTAAAGGCGATAAAATCAAAGTAATGTCCACAGGACAAGCTTACAACGTCGATCGTCTAGGGATTTTTACACCAAAACAAGTGGATACGACAGTATTAAATACCGGCGAAGTAGGTTGGGTTGTTTGTGCGATTAAAGATATTTTAGGGGCACCAGTAGGGGATACCTTAACCCATCAACATAATCCAGCAAGCCATGTATTGCCAGGCTTTAAGAAAGTAAAACCGCAGGTTTATGCTGGTTTATTCCCAGTGAGCTCTGACGATTATGAGGCTTTCCGTGATGCATTAGGTAAATTAAGCCTAAACGATGCATCGTTGTTCTATGAGCCAGAAAACTCAACGGCTTTAGGTTTTGGTTTCCGTTGTGGCTTCTTGGGGCTTTTACACATGGAGATCATTCAAGAGCGTTTAGAACGTGAATACGATCTTGATTTGATTACCACAGCACCAACTGTAATTTATGAAGTCGAAATGACCAATGGTGAAGTGGTTTATGTGGATAGTCCATCAAAACTGCCACCATTAAATAATATTGCGGAAATTCGTGAGCCAATTGCAGAGTGTAATATGCTTGTGCCACAAGAATTCTTAGGCAATGTCATCACCCTTTGTGTGGAAAAACGTGGTGTACAAACCAATATGGTGTATCACGGTAACCAAATTGCGTTAACTTATGAAATTCCAATGGGCGAAGTAGTATTAGATTTCTTCGACCGCTTGAAATCAACATCGCGTGGTTATGCGTCTTTGGATTATGGTTTCTCACGTGTCCAAGCAGCAGACATGGTGCGCGTGGATATCATGATCAACGGTGATCGTGTTGATGCGTTAGCATTAATTGTTCATAAGGATAATGCCCCTTATCGTGGTCGTGAATTAGTTGAAAAAATGCGTGAACTTATTCCACGTCAACAATTTGATATCGCGATCCAAGCCGCGATTGGCAACCACATTATTGCGCGTTCAACGGTAAAACAATTGCGTAAAAACGTATTAGCAAAATGTTATGGTGGTGATGTGAGCCGTAAGAAAAAACTCTTACAGAAACAGAAAGAAGGTAAAAAACGAATGAAATCTTTAGGTAACGTGGAAGTGCCGCAAGAAGCGTTTTTAGCGATCTTACATGTTGGTAAAGATAAATAGGAAAGTAGAGCAATGTCGAATGTATTTTTTATTCTGTTGTTAGCCGTAGGCTTTGCTGGTTGGAAAGCGTTAGATTATTTCCAACTGCCTAACACATTCAGTATTTTATTGCTGATTTTAACCGCACTTTCCGGCATTTTATGGTGTTATCACCGCTTTGCCGTGATGCCGAGACGCCGTCGTCAAATCGCACGCGCAGAACAACGTTCAGGCAAAGTATTAACGGACGAAGAAAAAGCGAAAATTGAGCCAATTTCAGAAGGTTCAGAATTTATTTCTTCGCTTTTCCCTGTGTTATCCGTGGTATTTCTTATACGTTCATTTATTTTTGAGCCATTTCAAATTCCATCAGGATCAATGGAAGCGACCTTGCGCGTAGGGGATTTCCTCGTTGTTAATAAATATACTTATGGTATTAAAGACCCCATTTTCCAAAATACGATTATTGAAGGTAATAAACCAGAACGTGGTGATGTGATCGTGTTTAAAGCGCCGGAACAAGCGTTACTTCGTACAAGTTTAGGGGCAACGCGAGCCGCTTATGCGGAAAATCTTGCATTAACATCTAAAAACAATATGTCTGGTGTAGATTATATTAAACGTATTGTAGGGAAAGGCGGTGATCGCATTATCCTTGATGTTGAAAAAAGTGCTTTAACACTGGTTTATGGCAAAGATGGCAAACCTTGCGAAGTAGATTGCCAAACTAAAGCGTTTGAATATAAACAAGAACCAACAAATCCAGCATTCCCAACGCAAGTGGAATATTTAGAAATCGGTGACGTGACACACAGTATTTTAGTAGAGCCAATGCGCCGTTATTCGGGGATTGAATTCTATCCACAAGAAGGCTTGCCTACTGCGGAATGGATTGTGCCTGAAGGACAATATTTTGTGATGGGGGATAACCGTGATCATAGTGATGACAGCCGTTTTTGGGGATTTGTACCAGAAAAAAATATCGTGGGTAAAGCCACTTATATTTGGATGAGTTTAGAAAAAGAACCAAATGAGTGGCCTACAGGCTTCCGTTTAGACCGTTTCTTTACAAAAATTAATTAATATGAATCATTTAGATCGACTAGAACGAAAAATTGGTTATCAATTTTCCGATCTAAAAAACTTAAAATTGGCACTGACACACCGCAGTGCCTCCACTCAACATAATGAACGCCTAGAATTTCTAGGTGATTCGATTCTCAATTATGTCATTGCTGATGCGCTTTATCATCAATTCCCTCGTTGTAATGAAGGTGAACTTAGCAGAATGCGTGCCACATTAGTTCGTGAGCCAACCCTGGCGATGATTGCCCGCAATTTTGAGCTTGGGGATTATATGTCCTTAGGTTCTGGTGAATTGAAAAGTGGTGGCTTTCGTCGTGAATCTATTTTGGCGGATTGTGTTGAAGCGGTAATTGGCGCAATGGCATTAGATTCAAGCTTTGATAAAGCAGCAGATATTGTGCGTAGTTGGTATAAAACTTTACTCGCCGAAATTAAACCGGGTGATAACCAAAAAGATGCCAAAACGCGCTTGCAAGAGTATTTACAAGGTAAGCATTTTGCCTTACCAACCTATGAAGTAATTAAAATTGAAGGCGAAGCCCATTGCCAAACCTTCACCGTAGAATGTACAGTAAAAAATGTACCCAATATTGACCACACTTTTATTGCGAAAGGTTCTAGCCGCCGTAAAGCAGAACAAGCGGCCGCAGAACAAATCTTAAAAACATTGGAAATTAAATGACCGAATTAAATCAAGAACAAGAGACCTATTGTGGCTTTATCGCTATCGTAGGTCGCCCAAATGTAGGGAAATCTACCCTGTTAAATAAAATTTTGGGACAAAAAATCTCGATTACATCTCGCAAGGCGCAAACTACACGTCATCGTATTGTGGGAATTAAAACGGAAGGTATCTACCAAGAAATTTACGTAGATACGCCGGGGCTTCATATTGAAGAAAAACGCGCGATTAACCGTTTAATGAACCGTGCAGCAAGCTCGGCAATCGGGGATGTGGATCTTATTATTTTTGTTGTGGATGGCACACATTGGAATGCTGATGATGAAATGGTGTTAAACAAATTACGTAATGCCAAAGCGCCTGTTGTACTCGCTATCAACAAAGTTGACAATGTTAAGAATAAAGATGATTTATTGCCATTCATTACAGAATTAGGCAGTAAGTTTGATTTCGCACACATTGTGCCGATTTCTGCACAACGTGGTAATAACGTGCATCAATTAGAGAAAATTGTTCGTCAGTCCTTACGTAAAGGCGTTCATCACTTCCCTGAAGATTACGTGACCGATCGTTCACAACGTTTTATGGCGTCGGAAATTATCCGTGAAAAATTGATGCGCTTTACCGGTGAGGAATTACCTTATTCTGTGACTGTTGAAATTGAACAATTCAAAGTAAATGAGCGTGGTACTTACGAGATTAATGGTTTGATTTTAGTTGAGCGTGAAGGTCAAAAGAAAATGGTGATTGGTGCTCAAGGACAAAAAATTAAAACTATTGGTATGGAAGCGCGCGCTGACATGGAACGCTTATTTGATAATAAAGTACATCTAGAACTTTGGGTCAAAGTGAAGTCTGGTTGGGCGGACGATGAACGTGCCTTAAGAAGTTTGGGGTATATGGACGAATAAAAACTTGAGTAATACTCTATACTATTCTATTATTAGCGAAATTCTTATGTTTACTAATAAAAACAAGGAGATGGTAGATGAGTATCTATGCCTTAAAACCCAAATTTCAGAATTTACTTCGGCCTTTAGTTAGGCAATTAGCGGCAAAAGGCGTAACAGCAAATCAAGTTACGCTAATTGCTTGCTTACTTTCTATTTTATTAGGTGTGGTTCTCGCACTATTTCCGACATTTTCTTCTCTTTTCTTCCTTATCCCTATTTGGTTATTTTTGCGTATGGCGTTGAATGCTATTGATGGAATGCTTGCACGTGAATTCAATCAAAAAAGTCGATTAGGGGGGTATCTTAATGAAATTACTGATGTCGTCTCTGATGCAGCACTTTACCTTCCTTTTGCTTTTGTCGCACCTTTTGATGGTATTCAAATCTCAGGTATTATTTGGCTTGCCGCGTTGAGTGAGTTATGTGGTATTTTGGGGCAAGTTCAAGGCAAAACGCGTCGTTATGATGGCCCAATGGGTAAAAGCGATCGTGCGTTTGTGTTTGGTGTACTCGGTTTACTTTATGCGGTGAATGGTAGCTTGCATTCACTTTTCTGGTGGGTAGCCAATATCGTCATTATCTTGCTCATTGTGACTTGTATTAAGCGAGTAAAAAATGGTTTAGCCGAAGTGACGGAATAATAGGAGCAAATATGTTTGCGAGATTAATCGATTTTTTATTGTGTCGTTTTGCTTCTTTTATTACAGGCGTTCGACCACAATCCGCAATTGCAGAACAATCTTCAGAAGGGCATCGTGTCTATTTTGCCAATCATAATAGTCATGGGGATTTTATCTTACTTTGGATTTCATTGCCTTATGAAGTAAGAAAACAAACTCGCCCTGTTGCAGGCAAAGATTATTGGACAAAAGGGGCAATTCGTCGTTTTTTAGCCTATAAAGTGTTCAATATGTTACTGATTGAACGTAATAGCCAAGATCCAAAAGCTGCCATACGACAAATGAGTGAAGCATTAGTCAATGACTCCCTGATTATTTTTCCTGAAGGAACTCGTAAGATGGATGATGATTTGCCACTTCAGCCGTTTAAAAGTGGGTTGTTTTATTTAGCAAAAGAAAATTCTGATTGTGAGTTTGTACCCGTTTGGATTAGTAATATGAATAATGTTTTACCAAAAGGCTTTATTTTACCGATACCATTGTTATGCGATCTTTATGTGGGCGAGCCATTAAAGATTGGGACAGATGAAACTAAAGAGGTGTTTCTGACACGTGCTCAATCGGCATTATTAAGTTTAAACGTCAGTGAAAAAGGCAAATCTTAGGAGCAAATGATGACAGAAATATGGCAACTCTTCGGTGGTTTATTTATCGCCTTAATTTTTGCTTCCTCAGTGGGATATATTTTAAAACGCAGATCGGGTGTGGATACACCGAATAGCGTTATTGATAACCTGAATGCACGCATCAATGCTTGGTGGGTGATGATTGGGATTATCTTTATTGCGAGTTTATTGGGCTTTTATGGCGTAATTGGGCTCTTTTTGATTATTTCATTTATGGGATTGCGTGAGTTTCTTTCTCTATTGAATATTCGTCGAGGCGATCATCTTGCGCTAGCCGCTTGTTTTTATGTGATCTTGCCATTGCAATATTTTTTAGTAGCCATTGATTGGTTTAGCATGTTCACAATTTTCATTCCCGTATATGGCTTCTTATTTTTACCGATTCTTTCGGCATTACTCGGTGATCCGGCGCATTTCTTAGATCGTTCAACAAAAATTCAGTGGGCGTTAATGATTAGTGTATTCTGTATTTCACATATCCCCGCTTTATTGACACTTGATATTTCAGGTTATGAAGGGAAAAATCTTTTATTAATGATTTTCTTAATCTTGGTGGTGCAGTCCAGCGATGT
>CBCSVJ010000041.1:0-7313 GCA_965143545.1 uncultured Haemophilus sp.
AAAGCGTTGAGGGTCCCGAACATCAGCAAGCATGGCGCCATTTTGCACCATTTCCCAAGCTTGTTCTGGGGTAATTTCTTTAAACGACATGGTTTGTTCCTTTTGCGCGCTGTTTATACACGCCATCAAAAATAATCAGGCTCATTGCCAATACTAAACAAATGAATAACGGGTAGCTGTCCGCATCCATTTCCTCTCCAATTAAAAATGAAATAATCACCATCAAAATGGTTTCAACATAACCTAGAAGGCCAAGTAAATTCATCGGCAGCATATTGCTGGCAATCACGTAAGCAATCAATGCTGAGCCACTAATGAGTCCGAGCAATACCAATAATCCCCAAATATTAGGATTCGATTCCTGCACAGTAGCAAAATCGGTTTGAAGAGCAAAGTAAACGCTAACCGGCAATAATGCGATCATTTCTAAGCAAAAGGCACCAAGATCGGTATTTTTTAAAGCTTTTCGTATCGAGAAGTAAGTGGTATAACCCACACAGATAACAATAGCCTCCCAAGATAACCCGCCTTTTAAAATGATGTTAGAAATCACTCCGACCGCCGCAATTACCACAGCTATAAATTTCAATGTTGAAATTCGCTCTTTAAAAATGATCCGCCCCGCAGCCACCATCACAATTGGTAACAATAAATAACCAAAAGAAACACTTAAGGAGCTGCCATTATTGGGTGCCCACAAAAAGAGCCACATTTGATACCCCATTAATGCGCCACAAATAATATAGGAAAGGGCAAAGAGCGGTCGATTTTTAATGCGTTTTAAATGCTCAACTAAAGCCTGTTTTTGTTTAAACATGATGACGGAAAGGGCAACGAAAGGGAATGTAAACAGCATCCGATAGCCGAAAATATCCGTGCCACTGAGCGGTTTCAGTAGCGTGGAAAAATAATACATATAGCCAAATAAAAGCGAGGCTAAAAGTGAAATAAGTATGCCTCTTAACATAATAAATCCTTAGGTTAATTCTGCTTATTATTTTAGTCTAACATCTCCCAAAATGCACGAATTAGGGGGTTCGCTAAATTTCTTCTTTGCACACAAACACCTAAATCAAACGCATCAACGGGATTATCTAAATTTAAACGAGACACGTCTTTTGACATAGGGTTATTATCAATCACTACATCGGGCAACATCGCTAATCCGAAACCAAGTGCCACCATTGGCACAATACCTTCATGCCCCGCCACTGTGGCATAAATTTTGGGATGTTTAATATGTTTGCTACGTAGCCATTGTTCAATACGCTGGCGTGCCATTCCATCTAACGGCAAAATGAAAGGCATTTGTTGCCAATTGATGGGTTCTTCCTGTAGTAATTGTGTGGCTAAACAAGCTACTCGAGGCGCAATTAATGAAAGGGAAATATCATCAATCTTATAAAATTCCAATCCTGTCGGTAGATTGTTAGGTTTTCCCGCCAAAGCGAGATCCACTTGTTCTGATTGGATGAATTGCACTGCAGAGGCTGGATCACCTGTAGTTAGTTGAATTTCAACTTTCGGATAACGTGAACGAAATTTGGCTAATACCTGTGGTAAGTGACTGTATGAAGCCGTTACTGAGCAAAATAAGCGCAACTCTCCGCTTAATTCTGCTGAATTATCTCTCAGTTGGCGCTTAAACTGCTGCCAGTTTTGCCATTCTGTTTTCGCAAATTGCAGAAATTTCTCGCCTTGTTTGGTTAAGCGCACTTGTCGATTATCACGAATAAATAAAGGTTGTTCTAATTCTTCTTCCATGCGTTGAATCTGGCGTGAAAGCGTGGACGGCGACATATGATTTTGCGTAGCGGTTTTAGCAAAATTTTGTGTGTCCGCAAGATGAAGAAATATTTGGAGGTCTTGAAAGTTCATATGTATCGTTAAAAGCAAATAAAGTTGCAAAAATTGCAACACTAAGTGCGAATAATATCACTTTACGCAACAACTAAAAACCTTATAATCCACTTCACAACAAAAAACTATATTCAAACACAACCTCATACACATTAATCAACATCATAGAAAGGATGAAAAATGGCTAACTATTTCAACACATTAAATTTACGCGAAAAATTAGATCAATTAGGTCGTTGTCGTTTTATGGATCGCAGCGAATTTGCTGACGGTTGCAACTACTTAAAAGGCAAAAAAATCGTTATCGTAGGTTGTGGTGCACAAGGTTTAAACCAAGGTTTAAATATGCGTGACTCTGGCTTAGACATTTCTTATGCATTACGCCCTGAAGCGATTGCAGAAAAACGTGCATCATTCCAACGTGCAACCGAAAACGGTTTTAAAGTGGGCACTTATCAAGAATTAATTCCAACTGCAGACTTAGTGATCAACTTAACACCAGATAAACAACACTCTAAAGTGGTGGCTGATGTAATGCCATTAATGAAAAAAGATTCTGCGTTCGGTTACTCACACGGTTTCAACATCGTTGAAGTAGGTGAGCAAATCCGTGAAGACATCACTGTGGTGATGAGTGCACCAAAATGTCCAGGTACTGAAGTACGTGAAGAATACAAACGTGGTTTTGGTGTGCCAACATTAATCGCAGTTCACCCAGCAAATGATCCACGTGGTGAAGGAATGGCAATTGCGAAAGCATGGGCGGCAGCAACTGGTGGTGACCGTGCGGGCGTATTAGAATCTTCATTCGTTGCAGAAGTAAAATCTGACTTAATGGGTGAACAAACCATTCTTTGCGGTATGTTACAAGCAGGTTCAATCGTGTGTTACGACAAATTAGTCGCAGACGGTAAAGATCCAGCATACGCAGGCAAACTTATCCAATACGGTTGGGAAACTATTACCGAAGCATTAAAACAAGGCGGCATCACATTAATGATGGATCGCTTATCAAACAGCGCAAAATTACGTGCATTTGAACTTGCGGAACAAATCAAAGAAAGCCTTGGCTTCTTATATTACAAACACATGGATGACATCATCAGCGGTCACTTCTCAGCAACTATGATGGCTGACTGGGCAAATGGCGACAAAGATTTATTCGCATGGCGTGAAACAACTGGCAAAACTGCCTTTGAAAATGCACCAAAAGCAGACGGCATCAAAATTTCTGAACAAGAATACTTTGATAACGGCGTGTTAATGGTAGCAATGGTGAAAGCAGGTGTTGAATTAGCCTTTGATGCAATGGTGGCAAGCGGTATCTATGAAGAATCAGCTTACTATGAATCACTTCACGAATTACCGTTAATCGCAAACACTATCGCGCGTAAACGTTTATACGAAATGAACGTGGTAATTTCTGATACTGCAGAATACGGTAACTACTTATTCTCTAATGTAGCGACCCCTATTCTTGCTAAAGAAATCATCCCAACCTTACAAAAAGGTGACCTAGGTGAACCAACACCAGCAGTTGCTATCGACAACATCACTTTACGCGATGTAAACGATGCAATCCGTAACCACCCAGTTGAATTAATCGGTCAAGAGTTACGTGGCTATATGACAGATATGAAACGTATCGCTGTTGCAGGTTAATCATTAAATCGGTAAAATTCAAGCCAACTTATTCAATAAGTTGGCTTTTTTATAATCCAAAGGAATTAATATGAAAAACAATAAAATTTTTAACCGCACTTTTAAAGTGAGTTTGGTGGCTATGGCGTTAGGATTAGTTAATTCGGCATGGGCAACAGATCTCACTTGCTCAAACTCAACAGGATGTCAGTATTCTTGGGGTGCATCACCTAATTGGACTTTCAACAAAAACCAACAAACATCAATTAGTGATGCAATTAATGTAACTATTACACCAGGAAACTACCAAAATATAGCTAAAACTGATGTCGGAACCAGAAAACAAAGTGGAGAGCCAATAGCCTTTAGTGATTCACTATTTAGTATTTTTGACCTTACTGATAGAAATAATCAACTTACTATTAAATCTGGTGTAAATGCCACACTTAAAGAAGACTACCCTTCAAGTTCACTTTTAGATATATCTGGGGCAGTTGCTACTTTAGAAAAAGGCTCAAAACTCATTGTTGAGAAAAATTACGCACAAATTCACAATATAACTGATGCTTATGGTGATTCAAGTGGCAATGCAGCGATTGAATCTCGTGATGGCAAAATTAATACACAAGCTGATATTGAAATAAATAACGATGGTTCTAGTGCAATTGAATCTCAAAAGACCTCAGTTATCAATTCATCCAATCCTAGTATCAAGATGAATGGAAAGAATGATATTGCCTACGCATTATATGGTGCAGAAGATATAGCAAATATCAGTAATGTACAAATTACTGGAAATCAAGATATGCAATTTGCTTTTGACATCGGTACAGATGATGAGAATGCGGCTCAGACGGTTATAGCTAATGGTTTAAATGTAACTCTTAACAATAAAAGTGGTTTATTCACCACATCAGATAGCGGATCGCAAACAATAACACTAAAAAATTCAGAAAGTAATACAGGTTATGGTTTACTCGCATTCCCATTGGGCGATGAGCAGTTAGTTAAAATTAATTTAGAAAATACAACATTAAATGCTACTCAAGCATTAATCTCACTTAATGATAAAAACTTCCCTATTGAAGCAGAAGAAGGCGGTGATGCTTTAGATCCCAAAGTTGCAGGTGTCTATCATCTAAACCTTACAGCGAGTAAGAATTCAAAACTAACTGGTGCAATTCTTGAAAATCCAGATTGGCCAGTAAAAAATGAAATCAACTTATCTATGTCTAATAGTCAATGGAGCTTCAATAAATCAAGCACATTGAATAACTTAGATGCTAACAGTTCTGACATTACATTTACTCCAACTTCTGAATATAAAACATTAACAATTAAAGATAACCTCACAGGTTCTAGCACATTTAACCTCAATACCAATGTTGCTGAAAATAAAAGCGATAAAATCGTTGTTAAAGGTACTGCCGAAGGTAATCATAAAATTGGTGTAACTAACCAAGGCGCGAATGTTGCTAGCGGTAAAGTAACACTTGTCGAAACCAATGGTGGTAATGCTGGATTTAGCTTAACTAACCCGAATAATCGTGTAGATTTAGGGGCTTATCAATATTTTCTAACAAAAGAAGGAAATAATTGGGTATTAGCGAACTCTAAAAATGCGGTCACCCCAACTCTACCTGTTGCACCAGCTACACCAAGTAAACCTGTGGTGACGCCAAGTAATCCTGTGGTAACTCCCAGCAAGCCTGTGGTGACTCCAAATAAACCTGTGGTGACTCCAAATAAACCTGTGGTGACTCCAAGTAAACCTGTAGTAACACCAACTGCTCCAGTTCTACCAAGTACACCATTACTTTCAGACTTAGCAAATGCACAAGTTTCTCTTCGCCAAGCACAATTGCTTTTAGTGGAAGATGATTTAAGTGGCATTCATCAACGTCTAGGTGAAGTGAAAAACGGTGAAAAAGGCAATGTGTGGGTTCGCAATGTGAATTCTCGCCAAAAATTAGCCGCACTTTCGGCTGGTGAGAGTGAAACCTCTGGCTTTAAACAAAACGTACATAGCGTACAAGTGGGCGCTGATGCTGCTGTAACAGATAATCTCCGTGTTGGTGGATTTGTTGGTCGTAGCCAAGCTAACGTTGATTTCAATGGTCATTACGGTGATGGCAAAGTAAGAAGCAACAGCGTGGGCTTATATGCAGCTTACCTTGCAGATAACGGTATTTATGTAGATAACATCGTGAAATACAGCCGTTTACACGCTAACTCGGATCTCACCGAAAAACGTCATTACAACGCTTATACGATTTCGAGTGAATTAGGTAAACGCTTTAGCCTTGCGAATGATTGGACAATTACTCCGCAAGCACAATTAGCGTGGACACATATTTCATCACAAGAGAATGAAGATAGCTTATCTTCTGTTTATTCTCGAATTGGTTTACGTGTAGCCAAAGGCTTTGCATTAAGTAATGGTTGGAATTTACAGCCTTATGCAGAAGTAAATGCGATTACGAGTAAAAACCGTAGCAGCAAAATTCATTACACAAACAGCGCGCTTGATGTCGCAAGCAGCCGTGGACGTTTTGAAAGTGCGGTCGGTTTAAATGCTGGATTTGCAAATCATCGTTTTGGTTTAGAAGTAAGCCGTGCTGACGGTAAAAACTTCGATAAACCTTATGCAATTCAAGCGGTTTATCGCTATCAATGGTAATATAAAAGGGCGGAGTAAAATCCGCCCTTTTTCTCTTTTTACTGAATAAATAATATGTCGAAATTTTTCCCTTCTCGCTCATTTACAACCAAACGAACGGTAAAATCCACTCGTTCATTTAAGCCAAAAGCAAAGCCACTTACATTAGAACAAACAATCGTTGTTTTATTTAACAAACCTTTTGATGTACTGACACAATTCACCGATGAAAATGGCCGAGCTACATTGAAAGATTTTATTACCATTCCTAATGTGTATGCAGCAGGACGATTGGATCGTGATAGCGAAGGGTTACTGATTTTAACGAATAATGGTGAAGTGCAGCATCGTTTGGCGGATCCTAAGTTTAAAACAGAAAAAACGTATTTTGTGCAAGTGGAAAGTATTCCTGAAGAGGCTGATTTAGACAAACTTCGTCAAGGTGTTGAATTAAAAGATGGAATGACGAAGCCGGCAAAAGTGCGGTTGATTTCAGAACCAGATTTTCTTTGGACTCGCAATCCACCTATTCGTGAACGTCAAAGTATTCCAACGAGCTGGCTAGAGATCAAAATTAGTGAAGGACGAAATCGACAAGTGCGTCGAATGACGGCACATATCGGCTTTCCGACATTACGTCTCATCCGTTATCAAATGAGTCATTTAACACTCGATGGGTTAGGTAATGGCGAATATCGCCGTTTGAATGAAGAAGAAATGCGTGCGTTATTCAAACAACTTCATTTAAATAACGCACGTTAAGATTAGAAACGTTGAGCGGGTTGTGCGTTTTCAACTTGCACGAAGAAGCCTTTATCATTCAAGATAATGCTGTAATCGGTAACATATTTAACGCCGTTGGTTTCCACTATTGCATTACAGCTGCGAATGCCTTGTTGTGGATAAGATTGCGTTTCACGGGTTTGCGTGATTTGTTTTACAGTCATTTGGGTGTTAGTCGCTGCACCTTGTTTTTTGAAGGCATCAGATAATACCGCAAAAACTTTTGAATCATTACATCTTGGTACGACGACGGATTTTGTCACCATGCTCGCTGTTTTTTGTGCGACAGCATCGACTTTCTTTTCAGTCACTTTTTCAGCGGCTTTTGGTTCCGCTTTCTTCACTTCGGTTTTAACCACTGGTGTTTTTT
>CBCSVJ010000042.1:0-7248 GCA_965143545.1 uncultured Haemophilus sp.
GAAGAATCCTTTTCTAAAAAAGATAAAGATTTTTCAGATAAGCTTACATCATTGCAAACATTATTGGGTAGTTCTCAAGCGAGTGCAACTCAAATAGAAGGGATAAAAAATAATGTTATATCTTCAGAAACAAAGATTTTATCTATTCAATCAGAATATGAGGCGTATAAAAATAAATATATTGAAGTGGAGCGTGAATATGAAGAGTTGCTTTCAAGTATTAATGCTGATAAGAATAGATTAGGTAATTCAATAATTGAACTTGATAAATTGAAGAAAAGTAAAAAAGATGAATTGAATGTTCTTATTGAAGAGTTAGATGATGAAAAAGAAAATATTAAAGATATCTTAGGGGATGCAAATAGAGCTAGTATGGCTCAATCTTTCTTAGAAAGAAAAAAAGAATTAGATACTCCAATTAAAAATTCTGCTTTGTGGCGTAATATTGGCTTATTAGTTATGTCAATTATAATCCTTATTATTTTAGCTTCAGAATGGAAGCAGAATTCATTTGATTATTTCCGATTTTTTTCACGATTACCTGTTGTGATGCCACTATTATGGTTGGTTTGGTCTAATTCTCAGAGAAATAATCATTTGGTTAGAGTTCAAGAAGAATATGCTTATAAAGCAGCTGTAGCTATTGCATTTGAGGGGTATCAACGTAAAGTTGATGAAATAAATGATGTTGATTTGAAAAAGTTACTATTAGAATTATCTGTAACAAATATGGGAAATAATCCTGTGAACTTGTTTGATAAAAATACAAAGAATTCACCTTTTGAAATAGACAAATTGATTGAAAAATTTTTAAATAGAAATAGTGAAAAATAATAAAAATCCTCCAGGATAGCGCACATCTTCCGAGGCGTGCCAGCGTAATCACAGTTACTCAAAAAGTGCGGTCATTTTTTAAAACGTTTTTAACTTTAAAAAACACCTCCCTAACTGATCGCACTTTCTCCCCAAAACTCTTTTTGTGATCTACCTCAAATTTTCGTATTGAATTGATTTACAACTCTCAATTCAATCGCTATCTTGCTGATATTATTATTTTAATAAAGAGGTAAATTATGGATCTGATTATAGGTTTGATTGCCATTGTCTTGGTGGCATATTATATCGTGAAAGGCTACTCAGCGACCGGCGTGTTGATGTTCGGTGGCTTGGTCTTGTTATTCATTTCAGTGCTGATGGGACATTCGATTTTACCGGAAGGCGTGAAAAGCACCGGTTCCACCTATTTTGATATTTTAGAATATGTGAAATATCTACTCGGTAATCGTGGCGGCGGTTTAGGCTTGATGATTATGGTGTTATGTGGTTTCTCCGTGTACATGACTCATCTTGGCGCGAACGATGTGGTGGTGAAATTGGTGTCAAAACCACTGAAAAATATCCGTTCACCTTATATTTTAATGGTATTTGCTTACTTCCTTGCATGTTTGATGTCTTTTGCCGTGTCATCTGCAACAGGTTTAGGCGTGTTACTAATGGCGACATTATTCCCTGTCATGGTAAACGTGGGGATTTCACGAGGGGCTGCGGCAGCAATTTGTGCATCGCCAATTTCTATTATCCTTTCTCCAACATCGGGCGACGTGGTGCTTTCGGCTGAAATTTCAAAAATTCCTTTAGGTGAGTTTGCCTTTGGTACCGCATTGCCGGTTTCGATTTTTGCGATTTTAGGGATTGCTGTAGCACACTTCTTCTGGCAGCGTTATTTAGATAAAAAAGAAGGTGTGCAAGTAGAACGCATGAATGCAGATGAAATTAAAACCACAGCACCAAACTACTACGCGATTTTGCCATTATTACCCATTATTGGCGTATTGATTTTTGATGGTAAATGGGGCTTACCAAATTTACACATCGTTACCGTGATGGTGCTTTGCTTTATCATTACTGCTGCGGTAGATTTCTTACGTAGCTTTAACGCAAAACAAACCTTCGATAATCTCATTGTGGCATATCGCGGTATGGCAGATGCCTTTGCGGGCGTGGTAATGCTTTTAGTGGCGGCAGGTGTATTTGCACAAAGTTTAAGTACAATCGGCTTTATCACTAATTTAATTGCCTCTGCACAATCATTCGGTGGTTCAGCGTTCTTTATGATGTTAGTGCTTGCAGTGATTACCATTTTAGCAACCATGGCGACAGGTTCAGGTAATGCAGCGTTTTATGCTTTTGCAGAATTAATTCCAAAATTAGCCACCCAAATGGGCGTCAACCCAGCGTTCTTAACCATTCCAATGTTACAAGCCTCTAACTTAGGTCGTGGTTTATCACCAGTTTCTGGCGTGGTTGTAGCGGTATCCGGTATGGGCAAAATCTCACCATTTGAAATCGTAAAACGTATGTCTGTCCCAATGTTGGTTGGTTTTATTTGTGTGATTATCGGCACAGAAATCTTTGTTTCCGTTGCCGCCTAATTTGATAGGCAAAAAAGAAGGGCTGATAGTAAATATCAGCCCTTTTGTTTTGAGTTAAGTGCGGTCAATTTTCTCGCTGTTTTTGATTTTATGCATTTGATGGTTTTCGAAGGCTTTCACCAAATCGGCGACTTTTTCGCCTTCCGGTAAAACCAAATCTTGTGCGATATCATTAAGTGGCACAATCACAAATTCTCGGTTTTTCATGTCGTAATGAGGCACGGTTAAGCGTTCATTTTGAATGATTTGATCACCATAAAGCAGAATATCCAAATCCAGTGTACGCTCACCCCAACGACGTAAACGCACGCGACCTTGTTCATTTTCGATACGTTGTAATTCATCGAGCAAGGCTAAAGGTGGGCGAGTGGTTTCGATCATCGCCACCGCATTTACATAATCCGGTTGATCTTGCGGGCCTAATGGTTTGCTTTGATAAAATCCGCTGACAGATTTTAATTCGGTATTAGGCAGCGAAGAAATTGCCTCTAATGCGGAATTTAATTGCTCTGTCGGCATATTTAAATTGCTGCCAAGGGCGATATACACTTGAACCATTAGTTAGCCGCCTTAGGTTTACGTCTTCGATAATATTTTTTCTTCGGTGCAGGATGCAATTTTTGTTGTTCTTGAACCAACTGGCGACGTTGTTCTTGATTACTGAGCTGATACTCATGCCACCATTTTGCGAGTTCAACAGTTTCACCACCTTCCACTTCTGCACGCATCGCCAATAAATCAAAGGCCGCACGGAATTTTTGATGTTCCATCGTGCGAGCAGGGTGAGAACCGGTGCGTTTAAGCAATTGTAATTGCAACATCCAAATATCACGAATGACAGAGGTGTGACGACGAGGTGTGGCTAATGATCGGCATAATTGATCAAGCACTTCATTTGCCGCAAGGGCATAGGCATCGTGATTGTTTAAGCCACCTTCATTTTTCAGCACATCTACTTTTTCGCGCAATGGATACCAGAAGAATGCCGCAAATAAGAAGGCTGGATTAATGCGTAATTTATCGGCAATGCGTTCATCAGTTGAATTTAACGAAGTTAAAATCATGCGTTCCGCAAGGCTGTCTTCTTTTTCGGTGAAATAAGGCGTTAAGCTTGGGAAAAGCTGTTCAAATAAGCCGTATTGACGCAGTAATTTATAGGTTTTTACACCATGGCCAGACTGCAATAATTTTAAGCTCTCATCGAATAAACGCGCGGGTGGAATATTTTTTAGCAATGGTGCAAGCTCACGAATTGGCTGTTCACTTGGTTTTTCCAAGAACATATCCAATTTCGCCATAAAGCGCACAGAGCGTAGCATCCGCACAGGATCTTCTTGATAACGAGTCACAGGATCGCCAATCAGACGTAATTTTCCGTTTTTCAGGTCATCAATTCCGCTGAAGTAATCACGCAACGTATTATCTTGCGGGTTGTAGTACAGGGCGTTTACGGTGAAGTCACGGCGCTCCGCATCCTGCTCAATGGTGCCATACACGTTATCACGTAGTAACATCCCTTCATCGCTTTGTTTCGCTTGATTTTCGCTGCGCGCATCCGAATGGCTAGCACGGAATGTGGCCACTTCGATCACATCGCGACCAAACATAATGTGCGCAAGACGGAAACGACGACCAACTAAACGGCATTGACGTTGGAATACCGCTTGAATTTGCTCGGGACGTGCATTTGTTGCCACATCAAAATCTTTTGGATGTTTACCTAATAATAAATCACGTAAACAGCCCCCAACGATATAAGCCTCATAACCTTGACGTTGCAATTTTTCTACCACAGTAATGGCATTACGACTAAACATACGTGGATTAATGCCGAAATGAGAGGCTTTCACGCTATGTTTGTCGTAGCGAGATGATTGTGCGTTGTTTTTTTTATGGTGAGAAGAGGACGGGGCGATCTTGGGTTGTGAACGCTCTGTTTTTGAAACGTTTGATTTTTTGCTTTTGGGCTCCGTTTTGGGAACGGGCGAATTTATATTGGTTTCGGTTTCTTTTTTAGTTTTTTTACCAAATAAATTTTTTATATAAGTAAGAATAATTTACTCCATTCTCGATGTTCAATGCGCATTTGATAAAAACACGAAAAGTGCGGTTGTTTTTGACCGCACTTTTTTGTTGGATGATTTAAATAAATTAACCTGCGACTTGTTTTTCACGAATTTCAGCAAGGGTTTTGCAATCGATACAAAGATCAGCAGTAGGGCGTGCTTCTAAGCGGCGAATGCCAATTTCTTCCCCACAAGAATCGCAATAACCGAAATCATCGGTGTCCAATTTTTTTAATGTGTATTCAATCTTCTTCATTAATTTACGCTCGCGATCGCGGTTACGTAATTCAAGACTGAATTCTTCTTCTTGCGTCGCACGGTCAGCAGGATCAGGGAAGTTTGATGCTTCATCTTGCATATGAGCAACAGTTCTTGATGCTTCTTCCACAATTTGCTCATGCCATGCAGTTAAAATTTTTCTGAAATGAAGAATCTGATCTTCATTCATGTATTCTTCATCTTTCTTTGGTTGATAAGGTGTAACACCGGCTAAATCCAGCAAACTTAGAGATGCCTTAGACATTGATAACTCCTAATAATAGTACAGAATTTAATGACGTCCTGTCTTGTTTTTTGTGATTAGTTCTTATTGCTAAAAATAGCTGACATAAGAACCTAGTTATTTTAAGGGCGATATAAATAGCAGAACTTCATCTATTTAGCAAATAAATTTAACCTGGAAATTTAAATTTTGCGATCGAGATCGCAAAAAATGGCGTAATTATTTGTTTATTTATGAGGTTAAGGCTAGGTTGCCTTATTTTCTCGCTATAAATCACACTCCAAATGAAACTCACGTTATTTCAACTGTGCATCATGCTCATCATTTCAGCCTTTTCTTTGCTTATAGTGCCTGATTTTTTACTGTTTACCTGGCAACGAGCGGGGCTGAGCATTTTATTGTTGGTTATGACCGCATTTTGTTTCCATTGGTTCAATTATTTTCAAGTCAGAAATTTTTGCATTAACGGCATTTGGTTTTTGCTTACCTTAGCTTACGTGCATTCACAAGCCTTGTCGTTATTGACTCAAGCAGAAAAAATCTCCAGTTTACCGAATAAAATCACGTTAGATCTTTACATCTCAGAAATTCTTCATCAGCAAGATTATCAAACGTTGGTTGCTACGACGTCTTTATTTGATGGGAAAGAACAACAAATTTTTATTAATTGGAGAGCACCAGAAAAACCACAACTTGGCGAAGTTTGGCGGGCGGATGTAAAGCTTCGCCCTATTTCGGCGAGATTAAATCATGGAGGATTTGATCGACAGCAATGGTATTTTTCCAAAAGAATTATTGCCGTAGGGAATGTGAAAAGTGCGGTCAAAATTGGAGACGATTTTTCTTTCCGCACACATTTTCTACAAAATAGCCTCAAACAGACGGAAGGGCTTTCTTTACAAGGTTTACTTATCGCATTGGCATTTGGCGAGCGGGCTTGGCTGGATAATAAAACGTGGTTGATTTATCAACAAACGAATACAGCACATTTGATTGCTATTTCAGGACTCCATATCGGTTTAGCAATGGGGATAGGCTTTTTCTTTGCTCGATTATTGCAATTTGTATCGCCAACACGCTTTATTTCGCCCTGGTTTCCGCTTTGCTTTGGTGTGTTGATTGCTTTAGGTTATGCCTATTTAGCCGGATTTAGTTTACCGACCTTTCGTGCAATGATGGCATTGCTTTTTATTGCAATCCTTCAATTTTCGCGACGATATTACACGCCTTTGCAAATGCTTTGTTTGGTGGTGGCATTTTTGCTTTTTTGTGATCCGCTTATGCCGCTTTCGGTGAGCTTTTGGCTTTCAGTTGGTGCTGTTACCTGCCTGATAGTGTGGTATCGATATGTTCCCTTATCAATCATTGAATGGCAACATCAAAAATTATCCCGAAAAGTGCGGTGGATTTTAGGCTTGTTTCATTTGCAGTTAGGGCTGCTGATTTTATTTACGCCCATTCAGCTTTTCTTTTTTAATGGCTTGGCATTAAATGGGTTCTTAGCAAATTTAATTGCAGTACCCTTGTATAGTTTTTTACTTGTACCTTTGATTCTCTTTGCGGTGTTGACCCAGGGTGCATTTTCTTCTTGGCATCTTTCAAATGTCATTGCTCAAGGTATAACGCAATGTCTCCGTATTTTCCAAGGCACGTATGTTCCGATTTCGATTAATTTATCCCTCATTCTGACCGCACTTTTAAGCCTTGTTTTTGGTGGAGTGTTATATGGATTGTATTTTGTATCTCAAGCTCAAACAAAAAATACACCGCTAAAATCGGCTCGATTTTTCACGTTAAATAACACAAAAATCTTATCGCTAGAAGATTATAAGCAAGCTATTTGGGGCGTTATTCTTATTTTTAGTATTAGTATTGGCGCGCTAGGGTATCGATATTTTACGAAACCTAAATGGGAGTTAGACACATTAGATGTTGGACAAGGTTTAGCAACCTTAATTGTAAAAGAAGGGAAAGGCGTGTTGTATGATACGGGGCCCGCTTGGCAGAGTGGAACAGGTGGCTCTTCTATGGCGGAATTAGAAATATTACCTTATCTTCAACGGGAAGGGATTGAACTTGAAACCTTGATTTTAAGCCATGATGATAACGATCATTCAGGTGGCACTAAAGCGATTTTAGCCTCATACCCAGATATTGAGCTGATTACACCTTCTCGCAAAAATTATGGCGAAATGCACCGCACTTTTTGTCTTCAGGGGAAACAATGGCAGTGGCGAGGGCTTGATTT
>CBCSVJ010000043.1:0-7240 GCA_965143545.1 uncultured Haemophilus sp.
AATAAAACTTTTCGTGTTTCCCCAGTGGAAAGCTTGATAAAGAAACGATCTAAGAGATAAGTAATCCCTAATTTTTCTGCAATTTGTTCACAAAAAGTGAGTTCCGTACTGCCATTTAAAATGGTTTCTCTTGCCGTTTTACCAAAAAAATCTGGATCAGTATCATCGTTGTTTAAATTCTTTAACGTGGCTTCAAGAATTTCTCGTTGTTTTTCAAAAGAAAAGGATTGAACACGTTTGAAAGTATTATGATACTCCCCTTCCTGTAAAGGCAATTCATTTTGCAAAGCTAAAGCAAACGCTGATTTTCCACTCCCATTACTGCCTACCACAACCCGATATTGTCGTGGCTCAATCGCAAAGTGCGGTAAGTTTAAGGTTTGTTTTTGATGAAGTTCAAATTTTGCTTGCTGAATTAAAAGTGTCATTCTCTTTCCCTTAAAAACAAAAGGCGAGCAAATTGCCCGCCTTGTCAGATTAACTTAATTAACCGTTTTTACGCTCTTCTTCCATACATACTGCCGCAGTAAATAATACGTCAGTTGAAGAGTTTAGCGCGGTTTCTGTTGAATCTTGTAAGATACCAATCACGAAACCTACACCGATCATTTGTGCCGCGATGTCATCAGAAATACCGAATAAGCTACAAGCTAATGGAATTAATAACAATGAACCACCAGCCACACCAGATGCACCGCACGCACAAAGCGCTGCAACAATACTTAATAACACTGCACTGATAAAAGATACTTCGATGCCTAATGTATGAACAGCTGCTAACGTTAATACAGTAATTGTAATTGCCGCACCCGCCATATTGATATTTGCACCCAATGGAATTGCCACAGAATAGGTTTCTTCATCAAGATTTAAGCGTTTTGCTAATTCAATGTTTACAGGAATGTTTGCTGCAGAGCTACGTGTAAAGAATGCCGTTACACCACTTTCGCGTACACAAGTCCACACTAATGGATATGGATTACGACGAATTTTCCAATAAACGAGAATTGGATTAAGTACAAAGGCAGTAAATAGCATTGTACCGATTAACACGAATAATAAGTGAACATATCCACCTAACGCAGATAAGCCTTTGTCAGATAATGTTTCAGCCACTAAACCGAATACACCGAAAGGTGCAAATGAAATAATCACGTGAACAATTTTAGAAATGCCTTCTGCAAAATCAGCCACAACCTGTTTAGTTGCATCTGATGAATGACGAAGGGCTAAACCTAAACCGATAGACCACGCTAAAACACCGATAAAGTTTGCTTTGAAAATTGCATTTAATGGGTTATCCACCACATTCAATACTAACGTTAACATGACTTGACCAACAGATTGAGGTGCTGAACTCGCATCCTCTTTTACTGCAAGAGCCACATCTGATGGGAATGCCATACTTGCAATTACTGCAGCCACAGCCGCTAAGAACGTACCCAAAAGATAAAGCACGACAATTTCTTTCATGTTACTTTTAGAGCCCACTTTCTTATTAGCGAGCGCAGCCATAACAAGGAAGAAAATCAAAATTGGTGCAACAGCACGCAATGCTTTAACAAAGATTTGACCGAGCACTCCAAAGCTAGATGCAAGATCAATACCTGCTGAATTTTTTACACTCTCATTCACCAAGGCAACAAGGATCCCGAGTACCAAACCAACGGCAATTCGTTTTACCAAATTACCTTGGAACAAAAAATGAAATAAACGTGTTGTATTCATAATAGTTTTAAATGAAGATTAAGTTGAACTTCAGATCGTTACGATCCACCGAAACAAGATAAAGATAGCTCAAATTTTATTTAAAAGAAAATTTTTTCTTTATTATTTTGTTAAAAAATTGAACTTTTTCAGTAAGGAATGAATTTTTTCTAAAATTTTCGCCTATAAAAAAATTTTTTCTATGCCCTATTGACATACTGTATCTAATACCAGTATATTACAACTGTATAAACAACCACTGATTAAAAACACACAAACTAAAAGGAACACAAGATGATGAACTACGCAAATACAGTTGCACAAAATGATATGACGTTTTCTTATCATCCTATGCCATTTTTCAATGATGTTGAAAGCAAATCGACATTTAATAAAAAATTAGATCTCAACCTTTATTGCATCAAACGTCCACAACAAACTTGTTTTATTCGTGTTACCAATCCGAATATGCTTGCTTGGGGAATTGAAATGGGCGATATGTTAGTGGTTGAAAAAAATGATAGCCTTTTCATTGGTGATCTTGTCGTATTAGAAAAACAAGACGAATTCCATATTTATGAATTTGCTGGTGTAAGCGGTAATGAATTTGTATTCATGGCATTAGATTCTAAAGTGGAAAATATTAAAACAACACAATGGACAAACCTTCCATTAGTTGGCACGGTGACGAATACTATCCATCAAATGAAACCAAGAAGAGACTTAATGAAATTTGCGGCTTAAGCCAATAATCAGATAATCTAAATAAAGAAAAAGTGCGGTTAAAATTAACCGCACTTCTTGTTGAAATAAAATTGTCATTACATCACACGACGAGATTGTGTATAAGTTCTTGACCAATAATCTTCATCCAATGAACTAATTGTTACACCTTGACTTGTACTTGCATGCATAAATTGGTTATTACCAATATAAACGCCAACATGATTGTTGCGACGGAAGAATACTAAATCACCTTTACGTAATTCATGTTTTTGGATTTGGCGACCTAAATAGCGTTGTTCTGAGGTTGAACGTGGAAGCTCCATGCCGTAAGCATCGAGAAAAGCAGTTTGCATAAATGCAGAGCAATCAATACCATGTTTTGAAGTGCCCCCCATTCTGTAACGAGTACCAACCCATTCGTTATAAACTTGAGCAAGCGCTTTATCACCAATTAAACCTGATTTAGGACGGTTAGTTCTTAATTTAGGGTAAACGCCCCCTTTTTTCCCATCTAAACCAGCAATCAACCCCGTTAACTCAGCATCATCACTTTCACTAATCATGCCATTTTGTGCCTGCCCCGAGTTGTTAGAGCAGGCTGTTGTCAAAACAGCCAAACCTACAATAATCAAAATCTTCTTTAACATAGCTTTTAAATAATAAAAAAATATAAAAACAAAACTGGTCGGATTTTATCAAAAAGTCATTATGCCCGCCAGTTTTTATTGAATTTTTATGCAATTTTGTGAGTGAGATCTCAAAAAAAATAAGGACTACTCAATGAGTAGCCCTTAAAAGGATTAGAATTGATTATTTTTTCTTCGCTTTTGCATTTGGAAGATCGGTAATTGAACCTTCAAATACTTCAGCCGCAAGACCTACAGATTCATGAAGTGTCGGGTGAGCATGAATCGTTAATGCGATATCCTCTGCATCACAACCCATTTCGATCGCAAGACCGATTTCACCTAATAATTCACCACCGTTAGACCCAACGATTGCCCCACCAAGTACACGGTGAGTATCTTTATCAAAGATTAATTTGGTCATACCTTCTGCACATTCAGATGCAATCGCACGACCTGAAGCAGCCCAAGGGAATTTAGCCACTTCGTAGTTTAAACCTTCTTGTTTACATTCTTTCTCGGTTTTACCTACCCAAGCCACTTCTGGTTCAGTATAAGCAATAGAAGGAATGACTTTTGGATCAAAGTAATGTTTTTGTCCTGCAATCACTTCTGCCGCAACGTGACCTTCGTGAACCCCTTTATGAGCTAACATTGGTTGGCCAACGATATCACCAATTGCAAAGATGTGAGGCACATTGGTACGCATTTGTTTATCAACATGAATGAAACCACGCTCATCCACTTCAACACCCGCTTTACCTGCATCAATCAATTTACCGTTTGGTGTACGACCGATTGCAACTAATACTGCATCATAACGTTTAGTATCGTTGCATGCTTTACCTTCCATTGAAACATAGATACCATCATCTTTTGCTTCAACTGCAGTTACTTTAGTTTCAAGCATTAACTTAAATTTTTTCTCAACTTGTTTGGTATAAATACCTACCACATCTTTATCTGCCGCTGGAATTACTTGGTCAAACATTTCAACCACTTCAACTTCAGAACCTAATGCATCATATACGGTACCCATCTCTAAACCGATGATACCACCGCCCATGATTAAAAGTTTTTTCGGTACTTCTTTTAATTTAAGTGCATCCGTTGAATCCCAAACGCGTGGATCTTCATGTGGAATGAATGGTAATTGAATTGGGCGAGAACCGGCTGCGATAATCGCATTATCAAATTTAATTGTGGTTGGTTTACCATCACGATCACGTGCTACTAATGTGTGTGGATCGGTAAACGCTGCTAAACCTTCAACAACGGTGACTTTACGTTGTTTAGCCATACCTGCAAGACCACCGGTTAATTTCGCCACAACCGCTTCTTTACCTGCGCGCACTTCATCTAAATCAATGCGAGGCTCTGCGAAATACACACCATTTTTGCTTGCATGTTTCGCTTCTTCAATTACTTTCGCTACGTGAAGTAATGCTTTAGAAGGGATACAACCTACGTTTAAACATACCCCACCTAATGTTGAATAACGTTCAACAAGTACTGTTTCCAAACCTAAGTCCGCACAACGGAATGCCGCTGAATAACCTGCAGGACCTGCACCAAGTACCACAACTTGGGTTTTAATTTCTTTACTCATTTTCACCTCGTAAAAACGTTCAAATTTTGACCGCACTTGCGATCCTTTCTGTAAGATGTGAGCCTAATCACTCACATCTTACCGCGTTAATTACATCACTAAGCGACGTAAGTCAGCTAATACGCCATTGATATAGCTTAAGAAACGAGCACCATCAGCACCATCGATCACACGGTGGTCGAAAGATAATGATAATGGGAGCATTAAGCGTGGCTCAAATTCTTTACCATTCCAAACCGGTTGCATTTCTGATTTAGACACACCTAAGATTGCCACTTCAGGCGCATTTACGATTGGTGTAAAGTGAGTTGTACCAATACCGCCTAAGCTTGAAATGGTGAAACAACCACCTTGCATATCTGAACCTGAAAGTTTACCGTCACGTGCTTTTTTGGAGACTTCCATCAATTCACGAGAAAGTTCGATAATACCTTTTTTGTTCACGTTTTTAAATACAGGTACAACAAGACCGTTTGGTGTATCTACCGCTACGCCAATGTTGATGTATTTTTTAAGTGTTAATTTTTGACCGTCTTCAGAGATAGAGCTGTTGAAACGTGGGAACGCTTCTAATGCTTTCGCTACAGCTTTCATAATGAACACAACTGGTGTAATTTTCACATCCAATTTTTGTTTTTCAACAATCTTGTTCTGTTCTTTACGGAATGCTTCTAAATCAGTGATATCTGTGCGATCGAAGTGAGTAACATGTGGAATCATTACCCAGTTACGATGTAAATTTGCACCAGAGATTTTGTTGATGCGGCTTAATTCAACTTCTTCTACTTCACCAAATTTGCTGAAGTCAACTTTCGGCCATGGTAATAAACCTAAGCCTGCGCCATTTGCTACACCATTACCCGCTGCAGCTGAAGATACAGTGCCTGTTTCAAACGCTTTAACAGCGGTTTTCACGTAAGCTTGAATATCTTCTTTCACGACACGACCTTTACGACCCGTACCTTTTACGCGATCAAGGTTAATGCCGTATTCACGAGCTAAACGACGAATCACTGGAGTTGCATGTGCATAGCCTGCGCTTGCGACAACTTGTTCTTGGCTTAAGCCAGATACATTACCTGATTGTGCTGCCGGCGCTGCTGCAGGTGCTGCTTGAGGAGCAGGAGCTACTGCAGCTGGAGCAGGTGCTGCACCCGCCACTTCAAATTTCATAATTAATGAACCAGTTGAAACTTTATCACCTGATTTCACTAAAATTTCTTTTACCACACCCGCAAACGGAGCTGGCACTTCCATTGAGGCTTTATCGCCTTCAACGGTAATTAAAGATTGCTCTTCAGAAACGCTGTCGCCAACTGCAACCATGATTTCAGTTACGTTAACTTCATCGCCACCGATATCAGGTACATTCACTTCTTTAATGGCTGAAGCTGTTGGTGCTGCTGCAGGTGATGCCGCCTGTTGAACTGGCGCTGCGGCTGGTGCTGCACCCGCCACTTCAAATTTCATGATTAATTTGCCTGTAACAACTTTATCGCCCACGTTGATTAAAATTTCTTTTACCACGCCAGCAACTGGAGCAGGGACTTCCATTGACGCTTTATCACCTTCAACATTGATGATTGATTGGTCAACTTCAACAGTATCACCGACTTTCACCATAATATCTGTCACGTTTACTTCGTCTGAACCGATATCGGGTACATTGACTTCAACTACACTTGCAGCTGCTGGTGCAGCTGTCGGCGCAGGTGCTGCTGCCGCTGGAGCAAGCGCTGCCGCATCCACTGACTCTAATACAAGCATTGGTGTGCCAGTTGTGACTTTATCACCCACTTTTACTAATACTTCTTTTACCACACCGGCTTCTGGTGCAGGGACTTCCATTGAAGCTTTATCACCTTCAACATTGATAATACTTTGATCAGCGGTAATGGTATCACCTACTTTCACCATCACTTCTGTTACGGTAACTTCATCACTACCGATATCAGGAATTTGAATTTGTTTTGACATGTTATCTTACCTTTAAAAAACGCAGTTAAAATCAACCGCACTTTATTTGTAGATGATCCTGTGCGTTTTATCGCACAGGATATTGTTTATTAAGCGTAAAGCGGATTTAAAATTTCAGTTTTTAAACCAAATTTCGCGATAGCATCAGCCACCACTTTCGCATCAAATTTGCCTTGTTTTGCAAGCTCATGTAATGCAGCAACCACAACATAACGCGCATCCACTTCGAAGTGTTCACGTAAGTTTTCACGGCTGTCTGAACGACCGAAACCATCAGTACCTAATACGTGATAGCTTTGTGCTGGAATGAATGCACGAACTTGTTCTGCGAACAATTTCATGTAGTCAGTAGCCGCAACAGCTGGTGCATCGTTCATTACTTGTGCAATGTAAGGTACGCGTGGTGTCTCAGTTGGATGTAACATATTCCAACGTACAGCATCCGCACCTTCACGAGCCACTTCAGTGAAGGAAGGCACACTATATACATCTGAGCTTACGCCATATTCATTTGCAAGGATTTGTGCCGCTTCACGAACGTGACGGAAGATCGCACCAGAACCTAATAATTGAACATGGCCTTTGTTGCCTTTCG
>CBCSVJ010000044.1:0-7196 GCA_965143545.1 uncultured Haemophilus sp.
GGATACGTGGTTCTCTTCTGGTCTGTGGACTTTCTCAACGCTGGGCTGGCCTGAACAGACCGAAGCGCTGAAAACGTTCCACCCAACGAACGTGTTAACCAGCGGTTTCGACATCATCTTCTTCTGGATCGCGCGCATGATCATGCTAACCATGCACTTCGTGAAAGATGAAAATGGCAAACCACAAGTACCATTCAAAACTGTGTACGTAACGGGCTTAATCCGTGATGAGCAAGGTCAAAAAATGTCGAAATCGAAAGGTAACGTGCTTGACCCAATCGACATGATTGACGGCATTAGCCTTGAAGATTTACTTGAAAAACGCACTGGCAACATGATGCAGCCGCAATTAGCAGAGAAAATTGCTAAAGCGACTCGCAAAGAATTCGCAGAGGGCATTGCCGCTCACGGTACAGACGCATTACGTTTCACATTAGCGGCATTGGCTTCAAACGGTCGTGATATCAATTGGGATATGAAACGTTTAGAAGGCTACCGTAACTTCTGTAATAAATTGTGGAATGCAAGCCGTTTCGTTCTTACGAATGAAAAATTAGATTTAAGCGAAGGCGAGATCGAATTCTCATTAGCGGATCGTTGGATTCAATCAGAATTCAACCGCACAGTGGAAACTTTCCGTAACTCATTAAGCCAATATCGTTTTGACCTTTGTGCCAATGCGATTTATGAGTTTACTTGGAACCAATTCTGTGACTGGTATTTAGAATTGACTAAACCGGTATTTGCCAACGGCAATGCAGCACAAATCCGTGCGGCAAGCCAAACTTTGGTTCATGTGTTAGAAAAATTATTACGTTTAGCACATCCGCTTATTCCATTTATTACCGAAGAAATTTGGCAAAAAGTGAAAGGATTTGTGGGTATTACAGCTGACAGCATTATGTTACAACCATTCCCGAAAGTGGAAGAGAACGGTTTTGATCCAGAAGCAGAAACTGAAATTGAGTGGTTAAAAGAAGTGATTGTTGCAGTACGTAATATTCGTGCAGAAAGCAACATCGCACCAAGTAAAGGCTTAGATCTGTTATTCCGTAATTTAAGCGCAGAAAACGCAAAAATTCTTGAAAAACAGACCGCTCTTTTAAAAGCCATGGCGAAGTTAGACAACGTTCAAGTGTTAGCCGCAAACGAAACCGCACCACTTGCGGTAGCGAAACTCGTTGGCAATGCGGAATTACTCGTGCCAATGGCTGGCTTTATCAATAAAGAAGCAGAGCTTGCCCGTTTAACCAAAGAGATTGAAAAATATCAAAATGAGGTTAAACGTATCGAAAACAAACTCAGCAACGAAGCTTTCGTGGCTAAAGCACCAGAAGCGGTGATTGCGAAAGAACGTGAAAAACAAGCGGAATACCAATCTGGATTAGAAAAAATCCAAGAACAGTATAAAGCGATTGAAGCGTTGTAGTTAGTCTGATTTGGTTGCTTTAAATTTATTGTTTAAACAGTATATCAGCTATGGATAAATTAACGCCTGAGCAACGTAAAAAATGTATGAAAGCTAGTAGTAAGAATAAAGGGACAAAGCCTGAGTTACTACTAGCTAAATATTTATGGGCTTTAGGATTAAGATATCGTAAGAATGATAGAAGCATTTTTGGTACTCCCGATTTAAGTTTTAAAAGGTACAAAATTGCAATTTTTATTGATGGTGAGTTTTGGCATGGAAAGGATTGGGATATTCGAAAGTATGATATCAAAAGTAACAAAGATTTTTGGATTTCAAAAATTGAGCATAATATGAATAGGGATAAGAAAGTAAACGATTATCTTATTTCTAAAGGTTGGGTAATATTTCGATTTTGGGGAAAGGATGTATTAAAAAATCCTGAGAAGTTTAGTTTAGATATACAGAAAGCAATTTATGAAAGATGTGTTAGATGATAACTTGTTAGAAGAACCCGCTGCACAATATAGTTTATTTGAACCGGAGTCCAAGCCTAATTCACAAGAAAAATTTACTTTTATTGATTTATTTGCAGGTATTGGTGGATTTCGTATTGCCATGCAAAATTTGGGTGGTAAATGCATTTTCTCTAGTGAATGGGATGAGCAGGCACAGAAAACTTATGAGGCTAATTTTGGTGATTTGCCTTATGGAGATATTACCTTAGAAGAAACAAAGGCTTTTATTCCTGAAAAATTTGATATTTTATGTGCTGGTTTTCCTTGCCAGGCATTTTCTATTGCTGGAAAACGTGGAGGATTTGAAGATACTAGAGGGACTTTGTTTTTTGATGTTGCGGAAATTATACGTCGCCATCAGCCCAAAGCATTTTTTTTAGAGAATGTAAAAGGATTAAAAAACCACGATAAAGGTAGAACATTAAAAACTATATTGAATGTACTAAGAGAAGATCTAGGCTATTTTGTCCCTGAGCCAGAAATTGTTAATGCTAAGAATTTTGGTGTTCCACAAAATAGAGAAAGAATTTATATCGTAGGCTTTCATAAAAGCACTGGTGTTAATAGTTTTAGTTATCCCGAGCCTTTAGATAAAATTGTAACTTTTGCTGATATTAAGGAAGAAAAAACTGTTCCAACTAAATATTATCTGTCAACTCAGTATATTGATACTTTAAGAAAACATAAAGAACGTCATGAAAGTAAAGGTAATGGCTTTGGTTATGAAATTATTCCTGATGATGGAATAGCAAATGCTATTGTAGTTGGAGGTATGGGACGTGAACGTAATCTTGTAATCGATCATAGAATTACTGATTTTACTCCTACTACAAATATTAAAGGGGAGGTAAATCGTGAAGGAATTCGTAAAATGACTCCACGAGAATGGGCAAGGTTGCAAGGATTTCCAGATAGTTATGTTATTCCAGTTTCTGATGCATCAGCGTATAAACAATTTGGTAATTCAGTAGCTGTGCCAGCTATTCAAGCTACAGGTAAGAAAATTTTAGAAAAATTATGTTATTAGGGAATAGTAATATGGAAATTAGAGGCAATGTTGGCGAATGGAGTGAGCTGTATGTTTTGATAAAATTATTATCAGATGGAATACTTTATCAATCGGATATAAATCTTTGTAGAGATAGTAATAATACATATAAAGTGATAAAAGCTTTTAAGGACGAAGTAAATTATAGTTTGGAATTTGATAGAGTAGGTAACTATTTAAAAGTATATCGTGTTATTAATGATGAAAATACTTTATTGAAGGAATATACATTCAATGATTTTAATGAGGTATCAAAACAAATATTACATTCAATAAAAACTAAATCAGAAAGAACATTTTCTATTCCGGATATTCAACAGTTTTTATCTGATAACTGTATTCTTACTACAAAAGCAAGCTCGCATTCGAAAGCCGACATAAGATTAAGAATTTATGACCATCGTCTGGCTAGTGAAACTGAATTGGGTTTTAGCATAAAATCTCTACTAGGAAAAAAATCTACTTTATTCAATACTGGACAAGGTAATAATTTTATATATGAAGTTAAATGTTTAACAGAATCTATAAATATAAAAGAATTTAATGAGAGTACTATAATCGATAAGCCAAAAATTGTATCGCGAATAAATAAATTAAATGAATTAGGTTCAAAAATTTCATTTTATGGAGTTCAATCCAGACAGTTACAGCAAAATTTAAAGATGATTGATGGTGATTTACCAGAGGTTATAGCTTGGAGTTTATATTATAGATATCTAAAAAACGAACCTTCTCTTGTCAAAATAGCAGATCTTTTGGAAACAGAGGATCCTTTAGGTTTTTATGAGACGGCTGATGATAAGAAGCAGAGAATGTATGTCTATAAATTAAAAAAGTTTTTAGCTGAATCCGCTATGGGGATGACTTCTGAAAATATTTGGCTTGGAGAATATGATTCATTTGGAGGGGTTATAGTAGCTAAGAATGATGGTGATATTGTTTGTTTTCATATTTATGACTTTAATTTATTTAGAAATTATTTATTAAATAACACAAAATTTGAACAGGCATCAACTGGTGAAGATGAGACTCATCCAGGACTAGAGAACCATAACGCTAAGAAAAAATATTATTTTGGCTGGTTGTATGAAGAGAATGGAAGCCACTATATTAAATTAAATTTACAAATTAGATTTAATTAGACGTGTAAAATATTTGTATTGTTACTTTCTATTTTTAATTTAAAAAGAACAGTAGTTTTACTGTGATTTAAAAAAACGGTCAGATTTAAAGTCTGGCCGCTTTTTATTTTCTACGATGTTGTAGGTAGAAAATCTATTCTAGTGATTCAACACCTCAAGCAATGCTTGCACAGGATGTTTCAAGATGGCTTTTTCATATCGCTTCACTTGGCTGCGGCAAGAATAGCCTGTCGCAAGACAATGATTCGGATCTTTACCTTGCAATTTTTTGCCCCAAGATACGTCGTAAATATCTTTCGACATGGTTTGATTTTGAACCTCATGACCAAATACACCCGCCATACCACAGCAGCCGACTTTCTCGACATTCAATGTTTGTCCAAATTGCGCAAAAATATGCTGCCATTCTTTTGGGCTGTTTGGCATAAAGGTGGATTCAGTACAATGAGGGAATAAATGCCACTCAAAAGTGCGGTCAGATTTTGCAATATTTTTCACCGCACTTTGTAATGCGTTACTTTCTAATTGATTGGTCAGCCATTCATGCGCTGTGAGTACATGGAAATCACCGCGAGAATCACCTAATGCTTCTTTATATTCATCACGATAAGAAAGCACAATAGCTGGATCTACGCCGACTAAAGGTACATTTAATTTGGCGACACGATTTAAAAATTCCGCTTGTGTTTTCGCGGTTTTACTAAAGCGAGCTAAAAAACCTTTAATATGCATGGCTTTGCCATTCGGTTTAAAAGGCAGAAGGATTGGATTGAATCCTAATTTTTGCGTGAGAGCCACGAAATCCCGTACTACTTTGGCATCGTAATAAGAGGTGTAAGGATCTTGTACGATAAAGAGCATCTTCGCTTTTTCTGTGGCACTGAGACCTTCCAATTCTTCTAATTTTTTGCCTTGATAACCAATTTCCACTAATTGTTGTTGAAGGTTTGGCTCTGAAAGAATAGGTAAATCGGTCATGCCCAGTGTTTTTTCAACCAAGCTTTGTGTGATTTTGAGCTTGGTGAAATAATTGAATAATGCCGGTTTTTTTGCCATATAAGGTGCAGCAACTTCTAAATTCGCCACAATATGATCTTTGGCCGGGCGTAAATAACGACTGTGGTAGAAATGGAAGAATTTCGCACGGAAACTTGGTACATCAATTTTAATCGGGCATTGGCTTGCGCAGGCTTTACAAGCCAGACAAGTATCCATTGCCGCTTTTACTTCATGTGAGAAGTCATATTCACCACGCCATTTCTGCACGCTATTGCGGAAACGTTCCACAAGTGCGGTCAGTTTCACTTGTGTTTTATGAAAATCTAATTGATCAGGCGATACGTTTTCATTGGCCATTAATCGCAACCATTCACGCACCATAGCGGCTCGTCCTTTTGGCGAGAATACGCGATTTTTACTCACTTTCATGGAAGGGCACATAATGCTGTGCTCATCAAAGTTAAAGCAAAGTCCATTACCGTTACAGTTCATCGCACCTTTGAATTCGTCTCGCATCTGAATCGGGATTTGGCGATCATTGTCAGCACGCATTGGCGAGAGAATGGAATAGAGTTCCGCATCGCTATTAAGTGGCGTACAGATTTTACCTGGATTCAGACGATTATTTGGGTCAAATAAAAATTTCACATAACGCAATTCCTGCCAAAGTTCAGGTGTAAAAAACTTCTCTCCATAATGAGAGCGTACGCCTTTGCCGTGTTCTCCCCATAACAAACCGCCATATTTCACCGTGAGTTCAGCCACTTCATCTGAAATTTGTTTAAAGAGTTTGACTTGTTCTTTATCGCATAGGTCTAAAGCGGGGCGAACGTGTAATACGCCAGCATCAACATGGCCAAACATCCCATATTGCAGATTGTGGCTATCTAATAAGGCTCTAAATTCTGCAATGTAATCCGCAAGATGTTCTGGTGGCACACAGGTATCTTCCACAAAAGGAATCGGTTTGGCTGCACCTTTCGCATTCCCCAATAGCCCCACCGCTTTTTTACGCATGGCGTAAATACGTTCAATAGAAGGCAAGTCAGAACAAAGTTGATAGCCGATAATGTGATCTTGGCCTTGTGCAATTTTTTCATCTAATTGCTGACAAAGTGTGCTCACTTGGCTGTCAATTTTAGCTTGATTGTTACCCGCATATTCCACAATGTTTAAGCCAAGAATTGGATTTTGTTCTTCTTCTGTTAAAAGTTCTTTTACCGAATGCCAAATAATATCTTGCTTAGCAAGGTTCAGCACTTTGGAATCGACGGTTTCAACGGAAAGGGCATTGGCTTTCACCATAAAAGGCGCATTGCGAAGGGCTGCATCAAATGAGCTGTACTTCACATTAATTAAGGTACGATATTTCGGAATCGGTAATAAATTAAGTTTGGCTTCGCAGACAAAGGCAAGTGAACCCTCTGATCCAGTCAGAATTCTAGTGAGGTTAAATTCACTTTCATCTTGATTAAAGACATTCTTAAGATCGTAACCGGTGAGAAAGCGATTGAGTTGTGGTAAGTCTTGAATGATTGAGGTGCGCTTCTCTTTACAACGTTGGAAAATCGTTTGATGTAACGCTTTACCATTTTCTGCAAGCGGGTAGTTTCCTAAAACATCGTTAGATTTGACCGCACTTGTATCTAATATTTCACCATTCATTAAAACAGAACGTAATGCTAAAACGTGATCAGAGGTTTTCCCATATTGTAATGAACCTTGACCGGAAGCATCGGTATTAATCATGCCGCCTAAAGTTGCACGATTACTGGTGGAGAGTTCTGGCGCAAAGAATAAACCGTGAGGTTTTAAAAATTGGTTGAGTTGGTCTTTTACTACGCCCGCCTGAACGCGAACCCAGCGTTCTTCTATATTAAGCTCTAAAATGCTCGTCATGTGGCGAGAGAGATCCACAATAATATTGTTGTTAATAGATTGCCCATTGGTGCCCGTGCCACCACCGCGAGGTGTAAAGGTTAGATGAAGGTATTTCTCTTTATTGGCTAATTTGGTGATACGTACTACATCGGCAACAGATTTAGGGAATAAAATAGCCTGAGGAAGTTGTTGATAGACGC
>CBCSVJ010000045.1:0-7151 GCA_965143545.1 uncultured Haemophilus sp.
TTTTAAATAAATCTCGTCAGGCAACAGATAGCACCGATAAAATCGGTCTCAGAATTGACCGCTCTTTGCAGACTTGGGAACTGACTTTTGAGAAACATTACTTGGATAATAATCCGTTAGTATGGAATGATTTGCGCTTAGAAAGCAATTTACTCAAAGATTTAGAACTCAGTTTAATTTTTAACTGATAAAATAGGGGCTTTCATGCCCTTATTTTTTATCTTGCTCCAACAACAAGCTATAAATATTGGCAAGATAATAGCTCTGCTCGGCTTCGGGAATTTCTTGTGGAATAAAAGAAAGCAAATCGTGGTGAATTTCCAAAACATCAGGAAAAATGACCGCACTTTGCATTTCATCATAAAAAGGCTGATGAAGCGGAGAAACGCAACCGCCTCGTTTTAAGCGAGCAAGGCTGTTGGCAATATGCAATAAGAGCGTAATGACGGTCGGAATAGACACATCAATGCGCCAATGATGCTCGAGGCGACTTTGCAAAGTCAGAATAATATCAATAACGTCCTGATCAATCTGACCGCGAATTTT
Organism: uncultured Haemophilus sp.; assembly: GCA_965143545.1. Lineage (GTDB taxonomy): Bacteria > Pseudomonadota > Gammaproteobacteria > Enterobacterales > Pasteurellaceae > Haemophilus_D. The sequence continues at coordinate 547 of CBCSVJ010000045.1, forward strand.
CCAACGGGTTAATTGTTTGAGTAACGACATAACATTCCTTTTTAAGATAGGATAACTTTACCGCTATTTCACAAAATTACCAGTGCACAGATCACAAAATTGAAACAAAGTGAAAAAATTTACTAACTAGGAAAGCAATAAATGATAGATAACAGACTTTTTGAAAAATATGATGGCTTGATTTTTGATATGGATGGCACCTTAATCGACACCATGCCAGTGCATGCACGCGCATGGAACCTAGTAGGGGAACAATTCGGTTATCGTTTTAACAGCCAAATTATGTATGATTTAGGTGGCGCAACCGTGAGCACTATCGCCTCAGCCATTATGCAAGATGCCGGTATGCCACAAGAACGTTTAAATGAAGTGATACAAGCAAAACGCAAACTTTCTTATGAATTGATTCCAACAGAATCAAAATTACTCCCGACCTTTGACGTGGTGCGTCATTACTATCAACAAAAGCCAATTGCGCTTGGTTCAGGTTCGAACCGCCAAATCATTGATATGTTGATGCAAAAATTAGATATCAAACATTACTTTAACGCTATTGTCAGCGCTGATGATGTGAAAGAACACAAACCGCATCCAGAAACCTTTTTACGCTGCGCAGAATTGGCAAAAGCTGAACCGGCACGCTGCATCGTCTTTGAAGATGCCGATCTCGGCGTAAAAGCGGGATTAAGTGCAGGAATGGATGTGTTTGATGTTAGAACGCGTGAGATTATTAGAGCCTAATGTGGGACATTTTCTCTTTCAGCTTTTGGGCTGATTTTTGGCAAACCCATGGTTTATGGCTGATGTTTTTCAGCGCTTTCTTAAGCGCCACCATTTTGCCAGGTAATTCAGAAATTGTGTTTGTCTCCCTTGCTGTGCCAAAAGTATTGGTCGGTTCATTATTAAGTGCGGATATTTTTTGGCTTGTTTTTCTGGCAACCGCAGGCAATACACTTGGCAGCCTCACCACTTATTGGATTGGTCGATGGTTTCCGAAAATTGACAGCAAAAATGACCGCACTTTATGGGTGATAAACAAAATACAACGCTATGGTGCCATCACTTTATTATTAAGCTGGTTACCTATTGTCGGGGATGTGTTTTGTGCAGTAGCCGGTTGGCTTCGATTGAATTGGCTAAGTTGTTTGATTTTTATGACGATTGGAAAAGGACTGCGTTATATTGCCTTGCTCTTTTTCAGTTTACCTTTCGTGTGATAGCCGAGAATAGCCTTTGTGCATAACCTGGTTGTGGGCTAGAATAAAGACGAATTGATATTCAACAGATAAAAAAACGCCCCTTATCAAGTAAGGGGCAAATAACCTAAGGAACCAATTTTATTAAAACAACTGCAAGTTGCTTGTTCTATAAGACCGACGCTAAAAAGAAAAGTTCAAAGAAATTGTAAAAAAATGTAAAAAAATTTACAAAAACTTTCAATTAATTTACAAATCACTGATTTTCAAGGAAATAAATATGCCATTACTCGACAGTTTTAAAGTGGATCACACCCGTATGAACGCACCTGCCGTGCGTGTAGCCAAAACGATGCGTACCCCAAAGGGCGATGACATCACTGTTTTTGATCTTCGTTTTTGCATTCCAAACAAAGAAATTCTCCCACCAAAAGGGATTCACACCCTTGAGCATTTATTTGCGGGCTTCATGCGTGACCATTTAAACAATGACAATGTAGAAATCATCGATATTTCCCCAATGGGCTGTCGCACAGGTTTTTACATGTCATTAATCGGCACTCCAAACGAGCAACAAGTGGCTGATGCATGGTTAGCTTCCATGAAAGATATTTTAACCGTGCAAGATCAAAACCAAATTCCTGAATTAAATGAATACCAATGCGGAACTTACACCGAGCATTCTTTAGAAGAAGCACATGATATTGCTAAAAATGTGATTGCTCGCGGTGTGGGGATTAATAAAAATGACGATTTAGCACTTAATGAATCTTTCTTAAAATAAGGACACAACATGACAACCTTAGGTACAGCATTAACCCCGAATGCTATTAAAGTGATGATGCTTGGCTCTGGTGAACTGGGCAAAGAGGTGGTGATTGAATTACAACGTTTAGGCGTGGAAGTGATTGCCGTCGATCGTTATGAAAACGCCCCAGCACAACAAGTGGCACATCGTGCTTATACGATTTCCATGCTAGATGGTGCAGCTCTCAAAGCCTTAGTGGAAAAAGAGCGCCCAGATTACATCGTGCCGGAAGTGGAAGCTATCGCGACTGATACGCTAGTGGAATTAGAACAAGCGGGTTTTAATGTTGTTCCTACCGCCAAAGCTACTAAGCTCACCATGAATCGCGAAGGCATTCGTCGCTTAGCAGCAGAAGAGCTTAAATTGCCAACCTCACCTTATCAATTTGTCGATAACTTTGCTGACTTCCAAAGTGCAGTTGAAAAAATCGGTATTCCTTGCGTGGTGAAACCAATTATGTCTTCTTCTGGCCACGGTCAAAGTATTTTGAAATCCAAAGACGACTTACAAAAAGCCTGGGATTACGCGCAACAAGGTGGTCGCGCAGGTGCGGGACGCGTGATTGTAGAAGGGTTTGTTAAATTCGATTATGAAATTACCTTACTCACCGTTCGTCACATTAATGGCACCAGCTTCTTAGCACCAATCGGCCATCGCCAAGAAGATGGCGACTATCGCGAATCTTGGCAACCACAAGCCATGTCTGATGCAGCGTTGAAAAAAGCACAAGACGTGGCAGAAAAAATTACCACCGCATTAGGTGGTCGTGGTATTTTCGGCGTGGAAATGTTTGTATGTGGTGATGAGGTTATCTTCAATGAAGTTTCCCCTCGCCCACATGATACCGGCATGGTCACGCTAATTTCTCAAGAATTATCTGAATTCGCCTTACATGCCCGCGCGATTTTAGGCTTACCTATTCCGGAAATCACCCTCATTAGCCCATCGGCTTCCAAAGCCATTGTGGTGGAAGGTCAATCAAAAAACGTGCAATTTGGCAATATCGCCGAAGTATTGGCTGAACCCCACACCAATATTCGCATTTTCGGCAAAGGCGAAGTTAATGGTCATCGTCGTTTAGGTGTGTTACTCGCTCGTGATATTTCTGTGGAAAAAGCATTGGAAAAAGTAGAGCGCGCTTACGAGAAGTTGGATGTGAAATTATAAAACTTACTTAGCATAAGTAGTTGAAAATACAAAAGTGCGGTCAATTTTGAGAGGTTTAAAAACGCTTTGAAAATTGACCGCACTTTATATCCAATGATTTATTTTATGTACGTTTAATCTAGACATTAGAATGGAAGTATTGAATCGTTTTTTGATATAAAAACTTTGTCACACTCTTTGTTTAGATATAAATAATCATATATATTTTTATCTATCCAATTCTTATCTAAAGAATAAATCGCATCTTTTTTAAAAGCTTCTTTAGGAAAGATAAACGCTATTTTTCCAGCCTTATAACCAGATATAGATAGCAACCCAAGCGGTCTATCAACATCCTCTGTTTCAAAGATAATAAAGTCCACAACTCGATCTGTGTAATAATTCTCACCCTTATTCTGGATAAAAACTCTAAATATATCTCCAGACCATAACAATTCATCTTCATATTCTTCTGATAAATAAAACATTGTCATACCTTAATCATCTTATTCTTGCATCATCAGTAAGTCATTAATATTTATTATTACCTAAATAATATATTAATAAAAATAAAAAAAATAGAGAAATCCATATCTTTAAACTAAAGAATAAATGCTCTTTACTTACAAAAAAATCAATCTGATCAACACTTCCCGTAATAAACCATGCATTTATATAAAAAATAAGTTGTAGAATGATAGTCATCAAAAAAGATCTTTTTAAAATAAGTAATAAATATCTCATGCCTATTTCTCTTTTTCTTTTAATTTATGATGTGAAATACAATCCATAACTTTCAAACTTATGGCCTCTCGTTCCTCATTTGTCTTATCAGGGAGATTTTTATATTTCTCATAACATGATTCAAAAATTTTTTGTTCCTCATATGGCCTTTTAGGTATCACATCACCATTCCAGAATCGAACAAAATGACTATTAGAAGAAACACATGCAGTCAAAATACTACAAATCAAAAAGAAACTGAGATTTATCTTACTCATGTTTTTATCTCTCAATATTACTTTCATCATTCATGTACCCTGTCTAGTTTTCTACCTACTATTTTTTAGAAAACGACTAAGATAAAAGCCAACTAATACACAAATAAATGATGCTGGATACCACTTTAATATAGATAAAATTTTAACTTTAGAAAAATCAAAGTTAAACTTATATAGAGAGTATAAAGTTGCCATAAAAATCAGAAATATTGATATTTTTATAATCTCAATAAAATCATTTTTTTCATTATTTCCGTTCATTCTTAAATAGTGGTTTGTTGGCCAATGAAGGTGCATTTTGAATCTCGAATCAAAACATTCATGCGAAGATCTCATTCCTCACCTCGTTATTTTACTCTTACATCCTCATCAGTAAGCCATTCATACTTTTTAGGAAAATCTTTATATAAAGGCGTTCCATTTACTCTCATACAATGAACAAAAATATCACTCATATTAACTCTATAAGTATCACCATATTTACGTTTTTTCTCATAAAACAATGATTTATTTATTTTGTTTCAGTGTTGTTCATTTTTAACCCTCAATAACTTTGTTTCTTGAGGTTCGTTTTCATAAAAGATTCGTCTTTCTTTATCAAACTCAGCGGCATTATTCCTTACAGAATAATCCCCATTCCAAAACCTAACTATGGGATCATTGACATCTGAAGTACAAGAAGTTAGTAGTGTAAATAAAGGTATTAGTATATTTTTTTCATTTTCTTACTCATTATTTATTACTTGAGACTTAACTTCAATTAGTGAAAATAGATTTTACAACATCCTATTTAATCACCAATTAAACCTTTCAACAATCATACCAAAATTTGTTCATTCTTAAACCAATTGAACAAGCCATTTGAACTAACTAATTTTCCACATAGTCAAAGCAATCGTAAAAGGAATACTTTTACACGCCGGATTGCATAAGTGCTGAGGCAAGCAATCCCGACAAAAATAGAGGAGTAGATTTATGAAATCTAAATTGATGAAAGGGTTAGTGATTGTTGCATTAGCAGGAAGCTTAACTGCTTGTGAAATGGACAGACAACAACGTCATACTGCAACAGGTGCAGCAATCGGTGGCGTAGCCGGTGGTTTATTAGGTGGTGATATTGCCACAACACTCGGCGGCGCAGCATTAGGTGGCGTAATCGGTAGTCAAGTGAATAAAGGCGGAGACTACGATGACAGAGAATATCGCCATCATAAAAAACATAAAAGACATCACCACCACAGAAGACATCGTGATTGGGATGACGACTGGGATGATTAATTCAAAATATAGATAAAAATGACCGCACTTTTGAGATTTAAATCAAAGTGCGGTCGTTTTTTTGATGGTTTCAAATTTACTCACGCTACACATCATTTGAATATCCTATCAATTTATTAAAAAGCTTTTAATATAATCAGGTATTTACAATATCCCCACATTTAGTGTTATAATCCAGCCCGTTTAATAGAGGTTGGACCACTTAGAACAATGTAATGTCAAAATAGGCATAAGGTCATATAAAACTCTCGATGAACATTTTTTAAAGATAACTATAAGTAATTTTAACTCTTAAGGTAATTTTAAATGAATAAAATCAAACTACTACGCCCAACCCTTGCGGCTGTGGCGGTCTCTGTTATTTGTGCTTCAGCACAAGCTGCTATCGTTCGTAACGATGTCGATTACCAATACTTCCGTGATTTTGCTGAAAATAAAGGGGCTTTCCGTCCTGGTGCGAGCAATATTAACGTTTATAACAATCAAGGACAGCATGTTGGCACCATGTTACCGAATGTGCCAATGCCTGATCTTGCGGTAACTAACCGTCGTCAGGGTGTTGCAACTCTCTTCCATCCACAATATGTTTCTAGCGTAAAACACATTAGTGGTTATTATGGTGAAGTCCAATATGGTGACGATGGTAACAATCCTGACAATCATCACTTCAATTATCTCGTGGTTGAGCAAAATAACCATCCAGGATTAGATTTCCAAACACCTCGTTTACATAAACTTGTGACTGAAGTAGCGCCTATTCCAGTTAATGAGGCTGAGTCACGCCAAAACGGATTATTAGATAAATCTCGTTATCCTTATTTTGTTCGCGTGGGTGCAGGTATTCAAAAATCTCGTAATCAATACGGACAAAATAGCAATGTGGCAGACTATTACCAATATTTAATTGGTGGTACGCCAATGCGTCCAGTTAGTTCAGACTCTTCAAAAGTTCAATTTGATGGCAATCTCTTTAATGATGGCTTGTCTACTTATGGCTTACCTGGCGATAGTGGTTCACCATTATTTGTTTACGATGCCAAAGAAAAACGTTGGGAATTAGCAGGTAACCTTGCTACTTATTATGGTGAAGGCGATTCTCGCAATGATTATACGGTTGCACAAAACCAGTACATGGCAAATGCCGTTAAAGATGATGAAATTGATTTCCCTATCCGC
>CBCSVJ010000046.1:0-7115 GCA_965143545.1 uncultured Haemophilus sp.
TTCCACTCACCGCAAGAATCGCTTGAATAACAACCGCATTATCTTCATTGAACATCGCTTTATAATGCGCAGGGAATGCCGCCACAATAATTTGTGACACGCCCCAAAACAGGCTTAATCCAATAACACTCAACCAAATATTTTGATCTGCTTTTAATGTGCGAACATTATCTTTTAAATACCCTAAAGAAAGGTATTTTCTCATATCAAACTGACCATCTGTATTCTCAGCTTCTTGCTTAAAGAATGGGATTTTAAACGCAAAATAGGCTTCTAATGCACTCAGCAATACTAACGCCACACCAATCACCCAAACGCTTTGTAATACTTCATTCGGATCATCTGATGCCACATAATGTGCTTCAAAGAAGAAAGAAAAGGCAAAAGAACTAAATAGAATGGCCACTATGGTGAGTGCTTGAATCACACCATTTGCCATACCGATATTCTCAGTGCCCACAATCGATTTAATAATGCTATATTTGGCTGGAGAATAGACCGCACTTTGCGCTGCTAAAATCAGTGTGAGTACAAAGGAAAGCGCAAACATTCCCGTCATATAACTCAATAAAATCCCCGCACTGATCGCCACTGCCGCTAAACTGCTATAACGAATCACATTGGTGCGAGAAAACTTATCGTTAATAAATGCCGAAGGGGAAAATAAGAAAATAAACGGCAATAAAATCATGGCATTAATTAATGCTGTTAAAACCACCAAACTCTCACCTGAAAAGCTTTTCAATAATACATTTTGAATGGTAATTTTATGTGCCAAATCCACACTGGCATTAATAAAGGCAATGGCTAAATAAGGCACAAAGCCAGCATATTTTAAGAGTTTCATTTCGCACTCTCCGCTTGATAAAGATTAAAGGTTTTCATATTCAAGAGATAAGGTTTTAACACCAACAATAAATCAAATAAATGTTTTAATTTTTCATCTTTTTGTTCGCTATTGGCTAATGCCGCTAAAGTCACATTCACCTCTTTTTCCGCTAACATTTTTGCTGCAGCTAAATAAGCTTTCACCACATCCATTTCGGCTTCATCACAACGAGCCAAGATCGCCAAAATATCACGTTCTTTTGCTGTAAAAATGCCTTCACGAGGATTCAATAAGCCTTCCGCTACCATATCTTCGATTTGTTTAGCGGAAAGATGAAATTCTTCACATAATTGCTCAATAGTGAATACCTCATTTTCTGCCCCCATGATGATATCCAATAATCCAATAAGGCTTTCATAAGGATTATTCCAATCAAAATGAGGATGAGCAAAAAGTGCTTTAATTTGTGAAATCGTTGCATTGAAATTGCTTTGTAGATATTTAATAAAACTAAGCAACTTCACACAATGTTCATCATAGAGATGAAAATTCGGTTTATCTTTCACCGGCTCTGGCAACAAACCTTCTTTCACATAGTACAGCACCGTGGATTTTGGTGTCTGACTAAGCTTAACCAAATCATTCATTTTTAACATCAGGATTTCCCTCTAGGTTGATTTGTTGTGTATTGTAGCGGATAAAAATAAAAAGTAAATAGTGCCACTTTACACTTTTAATTAAGTTTAATAAAAAAGTTGCTCATCACATTATGAACAACTTTCTTAATCAGCTTTAGTTTTCAACTTTTCGCCATAGATCCTTACTGTAAATGACGCCCACTGAATTTTTCTTCGCTCCCATAATAGTTGGAGAAATATAAACCGGTGTGGTGTATTGGAAAAGCGGTAAAGCAAGGTTTTCCTGTTGGATCTTCTCACTTAATTTTAAGTAAATTTCTGACCGCTCTTTTTCATTTAAGCTTTTCAATGCTTGCTCAAAAAGTTGGTCATATTCCGCATTGGCATAGCCATTTTTATTATCGGGACTTTTAGAATAGAACAAACCCAAGAATGCCATAGGATGATTAAAGTCAGCACACCAACCAGAACGAATGACTTGGAAATCCCCTTTTTGACGTTTAGCCTGTAATGTTTGCCAATTGACTGGTTGAGCATCCACGCGCAACATATCTGATTGTGTTAATTGGCCCACTAAGCGCTGCGCGATATTTACATGCAATGGTGCATCATCATAGAGCACATTTAAATGTAGCGGCTGTTTTTCATCAATTTTATTTTGAGCCAATAACTGCTCGGCAACAACAGGCTCCCATCTTGAATCTTGTCCATTTAACATGGCTTTCGGTAAAAAATACGAACTCGGAATTGCCGCTGGAATCTCATTATTCACAATATTCGTAACCGAAACCAACGAAGCAATCGCCTTACGCACATCTGCCTTAGCAACTTTAGGATCTTTCAGATTAAATTCATAAAAATATCCACAAAGCTGCGGAAAATGTTGAAGGTCCGCGTTCACTTCTGGTACATCAACTACCACATCAAAGTCAAATAATTTAGTGGCGATAAAAGGCAAATATTCTACACGCTCAAAAGCCACATTATTTTTTTGCCAATAATAGGGGTTTTTAGCTAAGTGTATGCTTTTCACATTTTCACTTTCGATCATATAAGCCCCGTTTGTCACTGGAGAATCAGGATCGCTATATTGTGGCACGAGGCTAATATGCGCCAACATTTCCGGCAAATACGGTGTTGGTTTATCAAGCTCAATACGTAAAGTGCGGTCATTTTCCGCATAAATGCCTAAACTCTTAAAAGGTTTATTTTTTTCTAAAACGCCTTTCGCATTTTTTAGATTAAGATAAGACAAATAAGATCTTAATGGACTATTTGATTGGGATAATGCTTGCCAAGAAAGCATGACATCTTGAGCGACTAAAGGATCACCATTTGACCAACGAAGCCCTTCACGCAAGGTAAAGATCCAGGTTTTGTTATCTTTCGTTTGCCAACTTTCTGCGATACCCGGCACGATTCGCCCTTCCGAATCATAAGCGGTTAAACCTTCATATAAATCACGCAATAAGTTTTCTTGTTCCGGATAACGCACAAACCAAGGCTCAAAAGAAGGAGTATGAGTAAACGCGCGAGTCAGTAAAGTCCTACTCGGTTTTGATGTATTTTCTTGTTCGATAGACTGACTTTGTGTTGGTTGCTCTTCCGTTGCCGTATTTGTAGATTTAGGACTGTTTAATTTATCACAACCACTCAATCCCAAAATAATACCGAAAATGACCGCACTTTTAAGCCAAGTAAAGAAAGAATTATCCATTTTCAACATCTTCTGTTTTAATCCAAAAGAAAAAGAACCAATATTTTACCGCAATTAAAATGGCAATGATCGTTCGTCCCACAACACTTGGAGTAAAATAAAAACCAATTAAAAGCATCGTGGTTGAAAAGGTTAAAATAGAGATTTTTGTTTTTTTCGTTAATGAACGTCGCTCATTAAAGGATTTTAGGTATTTTTGATAAAGTTTCGTCTCCAAGAACCAACGTTCTAAACGAGAAGAACCTTTCGCAAAAGAATAAAGTGTAAGCAGTAAAAAAGGTGTTGTCGGAAGAATAGGTAAAAAAATACCAATAACACCTAATATTAAAGAAATGCATCCAAGAGCAACATACATGGCCTTGGTTAAAGAAGTTTTTGGGAAAAACTTAAGTGAAACAACACCTACAACGATCGCAAGAGCAATGATGCCAGAAAAAATAATAATAGAAAAAAAGGAAGTGCCGTCCATCATAAATCCTAAATAAAAGTGATACGCAATTATCACTGATTTTTTAGATTTTTCAACCTTGATATTATAGAATTTGCCGCAATTTATTAAAGAAACTATTAGCAAAAGGAATATTTATGTCTAATCCATTACTTCATATTGAAGGCTTACCTCCGTTTTCTCAAATCAAACCGGAGCATATTCAACCGGCAATCCAAAAACTCATCGAAGAAAATCGTCAAGCCATTGAACAAGTTTTAAAACAACCGCACTTTACTTGGGAAAACTTTATTGAACCGCTTTCTGAAGCAGGCGAGCACTTAAGTCGTGCTTGGTCACCGATCTCCCATTTAAATTCAGTTAAAAATAGCCCTGAATTACGTGATGCGTACCAAGCTTGCTTACCACTACTCTCTGAATACAGTACTTGGGTAGGCCAACACGAAGGGTTATACAATGCCTATTTAGCCTTAAAAAATGGCCCTGAATTTGCGACTTATTCCGTCGCACAAAAGAAAGCCATTGAAAATGCACTACGTGATTTTGAGCTTTCAGGTATCGGTTTATCCGAAGAAAAACAAAAACGTTATGGTGAGATTGTTGCTCGCTTATCTGAATTAAGCTCACAATTTAGCAATAATGTGCTCGATGCCACTATGGGCTGGGAAAAAGTCATTGAAGATGAAAGTGAATTAGCAGGTCTTCCTGAATCCGCATTACTTGCGGCAAAACAATCCGCCGAAAGTAAAGGCTTGAAAGGCTATCGCTTTACGTTAGAAATCCCAAGTTATTTGCCAATCATGACCTATTGTGAAAATGCAGCATTACGCGAAGAAATGTATCGTGCTTATGCGACTCGCGCTTCTGATCAAGGTCCAAACGCAGGCAAATGGGATAACACGGCGATCATTGAAGAAATCATGACGTTACGCGTGGAATTAGCAAAATTGCTAGGTTTCAATACGTACACTGAACGTTCACTTGCGACCAAAATGGCTGAAAACCCACAACAAGTGTTAGATTTCTTAAATAACCTTGCAGATCGTTCAAAAGCGCAAGGTGAGAAAGAATTAGCGGAACTTAAAGCTTATTGTGAAAAAGAATTTGGCGTAACGGAACTTGCCCCTTGGGATATCAGTTTCTATTCTGAAAAACAAAAACAACATTTATATGCGATCAATGATGAAGAACTTCGTCCTTATTTCCCTGAAGATCGCGTTATTTCGGGCTTATTTGAATTAATTAAACGTATTTTTAATATTCGTGCAGTTGAACGTTTTGGCGTAGATACTTGGCATAAAGATGTGCGTTTCTTTGATTTAATTGATGAAACGGGAGAAGTACGCGGCAGTTTCTATCTCGATCTTTATGCGCGCGAAAATAAACGTGGCGGCGCATGGATGGATGATTGTATCGGCAGAAAACGCAATGCCGACGGTTCAATTCAAAAACCTGTTGCCTATTTAACCTGTAACTTCAATGCACCTATTGGTGATAAACCTGCACTATTCACCCATGATGAAGTCACGACTCTCTTCCATGAGTTTGGTCACGGAATTCACCATATGCTCACCAAAGTTGACGTACCAGATGTTGCGGGTATCAATGGGGTTCCTTGGGATGTGGTAGAACTTCCAAGTCAATTTATGGAAAACTGGTGTTGGGAAAAAGAAGCCCTTGATTTTATCTCTGGTCACTTTGAAACGCACGAACCGTTACCAGAAGAAAAATTAAATCAACTTCTCAAAGCGAAAAACTACCAAGCAGCGATGTTTGTGTTACGTCAGCTTGAATTTGGCTTGTTTGATTTTACCCTTCATCATACTTTTGAACCAGGCAAAGCTAATCAAGTACTTGATACCTTAAAAGCAGTGAAAGATAAAGTTGCCGTAATTAAAGGCGTTGAATGGGCAAGAACACCACATAGCTTTAGCCATATCTTTGCTGGCGGTTACGCAGCCGGTTATTACAGCTACTTATGGGCTGAAGTGTTATCTGCAGATGCATTCTCTCGTTTTGAAGAAGAAGGGATTTTCAATCCGGTTACCGGTAAATCTTTCTTGGATGAAATTCTCACTCGCGGTGGCTCTGAAGAACCAATGGTCTTATTCAAACGCTTCCGTGGACGTGAACCTCAATTAGACGCATTACTTCGTCATAAAGGTATTGCAAACTAATAATTAACAAAGAGCGGTCAAATTTTTGACCGTTTTTTATTTTTCTAATATACAAAAAATAAAAAGCCCTCGGTAATCCGAAGGCTTTTATTTTTACTATCGTAATAAAAATTAGCGACGTAAACCTAAACGAGCGATAGTGCTTTGGTATAAAGCAAGATCAGTACGTTTTAAGTAGTCTAAAAGTTTACGACGACGAGAAACCATACGTAATAAACCACGACGACCATGGTGGTCTTTTTTGTGCTCAGCAAAGTGAGCTTGTAAGTGGTTGATTTGTGCAGTTAATAATGCGATTTGAACTTCAGAAGAACCAGTATCTTTCGCATCGCGACCAAATTCAGCAACGATTGCTGCTTTTTTTTCAGTACTTAGAGACATTTTTTACTCCTAAAAGGTAGTGTTATTAATACATCATTCGCCGATCTCTAACTCAGCGATGACAAGGAGCCTGAATTTTAACGATTGAGCAGGATAAAGGCAAGCTTTATTCTACTCATTCCTTAATAAATTAATCTTTCAGCGCTTTGATTTTCTCAATCACGTTTGTGGTTGAACAGCCATTTTCGAAATTCAATACACGAACATCGCCGCCATTTGCCCACACTTCTTTACTGCCAGCAATCTCTTCAGGTTTGTAATCACCGCCTTTCACCAATAAATCCGGTAAAATCTCACCAATTAAACGTTGTGGTGTATCTTCATCAAAAGAAACCACCCAATCCACTGAAGCTAAACCAGCCAATACTGCCATACGTGCATTCAGATTGTTAATTGGACGACTTTCACCTTTTAAGCGTTTGACTGAATCATCCGTATTTACGGCAACAATTAAACGATCACCAAGTTTGCGAGCATTTTCTAAATAAGACACATGGCCAGGGTGAAGAATGTCGAAACAACCATTTGTCATCACAATTTTCTCACCACGTGCTTTAGCATGATCTACGGCAATTTTTAATTGGCTTTCAGACATAATACCGAAACCCGTTTCAGAACGTCCATGGATTGCATTCTCTAATTCCACAGTAGAAACCGTTGATGTACCCAATTTACCGACAACAATACCTGCCGCCACATTGGCTAAATAGCAAGATTCTTCAAAAGAACGACCATCTGCAAGTGCGGTTGCTAGAACACTGATTACCGTATCACCCGCACCTGTTACATCGAATACTTCTTTGGCAACGGTTGGCAAATGGAAAGGCTCTTGATTTGGACGAAGTAATGTCATGCCTTTTTCAGAACGAGTCACTAAAAGTGCGGTCAATCCAATGTCTGAAATTAGTTTTAAACCTTTCTCAAT
>CBCSVJ010000047.1:0-7050 GCA_965143545.1 uncultured Haemophilus sp.
TGGCTGATCTAAACCACCTAAGGTGTGTAATAAAGTACTTTTTCCTGAACCAGAACTCCCCACAATCGCCACTAATTCTTGTGGTTTCATAGCAAAGCTTACGCCTTTTAATACTTGGGTTTGATTCTCGCCTTCTTGGTAAAATTTATTAATATTTTGGCATTCTAATAAGTAGTTATTCATATTTTACTCATAACGTAATGCTTCCGCCGGCTCAGTTTTTGCCGCACGATAAGCTGGATAAATGGTTGATAATAAAGATAACAATAAAGAAAAGGCAATCACAATAATGACTTGCACAGGCTCAATGGATGTTGGCAAGAAAACACCGTTCGGATTGACCGCACTTAAAATTGCCCCAAGGTTTAAGGTGATTAATACGCCCAGTACAGCACCAATCAACGTGCCCACTAGCCCAACCAATAAACCTTGATAAATAAAGATCGAACGTACTTGTGATTTAGTGACACCTTGCGTTTGCAAAATGGCAATTTCCCCTTGTTTATCCACCACCATTAAACTTAATGAGGTCACGATATTGGAAATCGCCACAACAATAATTAAGCTAATCAACAAGCCCATCATATTTTTTTCCATACGAACTGCTTGGAAAAACTCCCCTTTTTGGACACGCCAATCGCTGATATGACTCTCTTTAAAATAACTCGGCAATTCTGTGATTTGGAAAGGATCATCTAGGAATAAACGATAGCCTTGAGCTTCACCTGGCTGAATACGCATTAAGCGACCAATATCGGCTAAATTAGCAAAAACTTCATAGCCTGACGCTTCACCATAATCATAGTAAATCTCACTCACTGTAAATAAACGCTGCATTGGCACACGACCAAATGGGGTGTATTGGCTGTTTTCCGTAATCATTAAGCGAACTTTATCACCCACCGCTAAACCTAATTTTTGAGCCAGATTATCACCAATGATCAACTTAAATTCACCTTGCGGCAAAAGTTGATTAAATTGGCTAGGATCGAAACCCTCCAGTAAAGGATCATCTGAAAAAGACTGAATGCCAATTACTTGTCCGGCACTCACGCCTTTTGCTGTTTGAAACACAACATTTGTCGTATTAATTGGCACGGCTTTTTGCACAAAGTGCGGTGTATTTTCAAGCGTTTTTTCTGCCGAAATAGGCGCTTCTTGGCTTACAATCGCATGCGGAATTGTCGAAAGCACCTGTTGTTTTTGATAGCCTTCTAATCCATTCATGACAGAAAGCACAATAATCAATGCCATCACACCCAGTACGATGCCAAAGCTTGCCAAATTAGCAACAAGTCGCCCAAAACGATCGGCGCTTTTTGCACGCCAATATCGCAGGGCGACATATAAAGAAATAGGTAAATTCATTATTTTTGATTTAATTGTTGAACGAAATCTTCAATATTTTGCGTCACTTTTTTCGTTAGCGTGGTTACCGCGCTATCACTCGCCCAAGCAATATGAGGTGTGATAATTAAATTCGGCATCGTTTTCGCTAATTCAATCAGTGGATTGTTTTTCTCTGGTGGTTCTTTCACTAACACATCTAATGCGGCACCACCTAATTGTCCTGATTTTAATGCATCACAAACTGCTTGCTCATCAATCAATGGACCACGACCAGTATTGATTAAATACGCACCTTTCTTACAAAGTGACAAGGTTTCTTGATTGATTAAATTCTTAGTTGTTTCAGTCAATGCACAATGCAATGTCAGAATATCAGCCTGTTTTAGCACCTCTTCAAAAGGCGTGTAACCTTCGCGGCACGTTGTCGCATTTCGATGTTCAGCATAAAGGACTTTCATGCCTAAAAGCTCGGCTAAACGCCCCACTTCTGTGCCTAAACAGCCTTTTCCAAACACACCTAATGTTGAACCTTTAACATCTGTAATGGGATAATCAAAATAACAGAACTGTTTACTCTCAGTCCATTTACCCGTGATTTGATCGCGCTGCCAGCCAGCCAAGCTGTGTTTTAACGCAAAAATCATCCCCAATACATGCTCAGGTACGGTCGTAGCAGAATAACCCGTCACATTTTTAATCGCCACGCCCAATTCTTTTGCCGCGTCTAAATCCACGTTATTGGTGCCCGTTGCGGTGATAGCAATCAATTTTAATTTAGGTAATTGTTGCAACACCTCACGGTTTAAAATCACTTTACTGGTGATAATAATATCCGCATCTTTTGCTCGCTCAATGGTTTGCTCCGCAGAAGTATATTCATACTCTACCCAGTTATGCGGAAAGCTTGGACGAGGAATAGGAATATGTTTCGGAATTGCGGTGCTGTCTAAAAATACGATATTCATTGTTATCTCCTTTTACAGAACAAAAGTGCGGTCAAAAACAACGCTGTTTTCAACCGCACTTCTCTATTAAATAGAGGTATCTAATTCAGGGAAAGATTTCACTAAATCATCAATGGCTTTCATCTGTGAGACAAAACCTTCTAATGCTGAAAGTGGCAATGCAGAAGGGCCATCACATTTTGCTTGATTTGGATTTGGGTGAGCTTCTAAGAATAAGCCTGCAATGCCAATTGATAAACCAGAACGGGCTAATTCGGTCACTTGTTCACGACGACCACCTGAAGCAGCACCAAACGGATCACGACATTGTAATGAATGAGTCACGTCAAAAATAATTGGACTTCCTTTCGACACTTTTTTCATTACGCCGAAGCCTAACATATCCACCACTAAATTATCGTAACCGAAGTTTGAACCACGATCACAAAGGATAATTTTATCGTTACCACATTCTTCAAACTTATCGACGATATTGCCCATTTGACCTGGACTTAAGAATTGTGGTTTTTTCACGTTAATTACCGCACCGGTTTTTGCCATGGCTTCGACTAAATCGGTTTGACGAGCTAAGAATGCCGGTAACTGAATCACGTCCACTACATCCGCAACAGGCTGACATTGATAGATTTCGTGCACATCGGTAATCACTTTCACACCAAAGGTTTCTTTTATCTCTTGGAAAATTTTTAAACCTTCTTCCATGCCTGGACCACGGTAAGAATGAATTGAAGAACGGTTAGCTTTATCGAAAGATGCCTTAAAAACATAAGGCACACCCAACTTTTCTGTCACTTTCACGTAAGCTTCACAAACTTGCATCGCCATATCGCGACTTTCAAGCACGTTCATCCCGCCGAAAAGCACAAAGGGTTTGTCATTTGCTACATCAATATTGCCAATTTTTACAATTTTATTTTGCATAATATTTCCTTTTTAATGGATGGCATTGGCATCTTTCAATGCTTCGCCTTTCAGTTCTAAAAGTTGAGTTTTTAACAGAGAAGAAGTGGGATCATTCGGACATTGATCTACAAAATATTCCAAATCCTCAATGGCTGAAGGATAAGCGCCCATTTGCGCCAACACTAAACCACGATCGCGAATATCGTAAGGATCTTTTCTTCCCGCTAACAAGAATTGGATATAATTAAAAGCCAAATCGTTTTGTTCTTCACGAATTAAGGCATTTTTGGCGAGCTGACGGAAACGTGTAGTCAGCATCGGAATATCTGCTCGGGCTAAATCTTCAGGTTGAATTTGAGCCCCAAAACCAAAGGCACCTTCATAGAGTTTTTTCAATTCATCCACTGAAATATATTTTCCGCTCCAAGGATCAATAAATGCTACTTCACCCTCTACTTCTGCACGTAAAATCAGTTGGGTCGGGAAATTTACGGGATAAATCGGCAATTTTAAACTTGCAGCCAAATAAAGGATTAAGGCGCCAAGACTCACCGGCATGCCTTCTCGTTCTTCTAAAATATATGGAAGGTATAAATTACGGGCATAGAAATAATTATCCGCATCGCAATGAAATCCCCAATCACCGTAAAACAGCTGTAATAATTGATGAATTTTAGCTTTATCATCCCATTCTTCTGGAATAGCTTGGCGAGCTTTACGCACTAAGCTACCAACAAGCCCTCTTATACGAGGCTCATCAAGTTGCTCTTTCTCACAAATGCTCAAATAAAAATGTGTCAGTTCAGCATATAAGGCTTTTTGATCGTATTTCATTACCGCTTCCAATATCCCAACGTTACGCGCTCATTGTCGCCATAATCCCGTATGGTTGCAACCCCTTGCCAATGATTTTGCCAGAAAATTGACCGCACTTCTTCGCCCTGTTTCCAGCCGTGCTCTAACAATAAATAACCGCTATCGTTTAAATATCTTGGTGACTGCTCAATAATATGACGTAAATCAGCTAAACCGTTTTCACCAGCTACCAACGCCGAACGAGGCTCGAAACGCACATCACCTTGAGAAAGGTGTTCATCAGTTTCATCAATATAAGGCGGATTGCTGACGATAATATCAAACTGCCCTTCAACATGTTCAAACCAACGACTCTGCAAGAATTGCACATCAAGCTGATTTTTTTCGGCATTGGATTGCGCTAATTTGACGACTTCTGGCATTAAATCCACACCAATGACATCCAATTGAATAGCCTTTTTTTGACAAATTAGAGAAAGCTCAGAAGCCAACGCCAACGCAATGGCACCCGTGCCGGTTCCAAGATCGAGAATACGAAAGTGCAGTGGATTGTCTTCCAGTTTTTCTAACGCAATTTGGAATGCTTTTTCTACGAGAATTTCGGTATCAGGGCGAGGAATTAATGTTTCTTCAGACACATTTAAAGGCAAGGACCAGAATTCTTTTTCACCGAGGATATAAGCGATAGGTTCGCCTTTTAAACGACGATCTAAAAGTGCGGTCAATTTTAACCGCACTTTTTCATCAATTTCCGTTTCATCGAAAGCTAAAATTTGCGTTCTCGATTTACCTGTTGCATGTTGCAATAGCACTAACGCATCAACTTTGCCATTCTCTGTCGGATTTACCTGATTTAAGGCTTGCGCAGCATCGGCAAGCCATTGTTGATAGGTCATTAATTACTCTCAGATAACGCCGCTAATTGATCTGCTTGGTATTCAGTGATAATCGGTTGAATAAGCTCGTCAATTTTGCCGTTCATCACTTCATCTAAGCGATAGAGCGTTAAGTTGATACGGTGATCTGTTACACGACCTTGTGGGTAGTTATAAGTACGAATTTTATCAGAACGGTCGCCTGAACCTAATAAGTTACGGCGGGTATCTGCTTGCTCTGCGGCTTGACGTTCTTGCTCCGCTTGAACAATACGTGAAGCCAATACAGACATCGCTTTAGCTTTATTTTTATGTTGTGAACGCTCATCCTGACATTCCACCACAATACCTGTTGGAATATGCGTAATACGTACCGCAGAGTCAGTCGTATTAACGTGCTGACCACCCGCACCAGATGAACGGTAGGTATCAATACGTAAATCTGCTGGATTAATTTCCGGCATTTCAGATTCAGGTAATTCTGGCATAACCGCAACAGTACAAGCTGAAGTATGAATACGACCTTGGCTTTCTGTTTTCGGTACACGTTGTACACGGTGACCGCCTGATTCAAATTTTAACTGACCGTACACGCCATCACCGCTTACTTTGACGATGACTTCTTTATAACCGCCCTGCTCGCTTTCATTTGCGCTGAGCATTTCAACACGCCAGCGTTTACTTTCTGCATAACGGCTGTACATACGGAATAAATCGCCAGCAAAGATACCCGCTTCATCACCACCTGTACCTGCACGAATTTCTAAATAGCAGTTATATTCATCATTTGGATCTTTCGGTAATAAAAGAATTTGAAGTTGTTGCTCCACTTCTTCAATTTCGGCTTTGGATTCTTCTATTTCCATTTCTGCCATTTCTTTCATCTCAGGATCATCTAACATCAATTCTGCTTCAGCAATGTTAGAATTAAGCTGATTCCAACGATTAAAACATTTTACTACATCTTCAAGTTGTGAATATTCTTTAGAATACGCACGGAATTTATCCTGATCCGAAATCACCGACGCATCGCCTAGCAATGCCTCTAATTCTTCATAACGTTCTTTTAAACTTTCAAGTTTTGCAATAATAGAATCTTTCATATCTTTCTAAAGTTAAAGCCAAAAATAAAATCGACCTATTCTAGCCGATTTTAAGGAAAATTGACAGACGCAAAATCTGCCTAAAAATGACCGCACTTTAGATGCGAGTCACATCAAATTTCGCTAAATCAATTCGATCTTCTGTGCCGTAAAATTGAGCTAACGCATGACGCAAGGTTTCTGCACGTTTTGGTAAGCCTTTTTCTGCATAGGTTTTTACTTGTTCATATACCGCTTGCTTAAATGGTTGCGTATCTCCCGGATTGCCATTCAAATTATCCGCACTAGCAAAATAACGAAACCCCGCCGCAGTGGCTAAAATCCATTCCAACGCTTGAGGCTTCACTTCCACCTTTTCAAAATCACGCTGACGATCTTCTGAACGGCCATCCGGCTCATACCAATAACCAAAATCTTCTAATTTACGGCGCTCTTTCCCCGCCACTAACCAATGGGCAATTTCATGTAATGCACTGCTGTAAAAGCCTCTCGCAAAGTAAATGGCGTTATAAGGCACCTCATCATTTGCAGGAATGTAAATCGGCTCATCCCCACCTTTAACCAATCGCGTATTATATTCTTCTTCAAAACATTGATTAAAAATCGCAATGATATCCTCAAGTTTGTGTTCCATGCTTTCTCCAAATATTTTTATCAATAAAGCCTCTTAAAAGGTTTGAGAATTATCTCATTTTTAATCTCTTTCACAAAATTTCAGTTAAATAAAAAACCGTCTGAATGATCGTTTCAAACGGTTTTTTAAATGATAAAGTGCGGTCAAATTTTTAGGTGTTTTTAAACCTATCTTTAAGCCCCATCTATTTAATATCCCCCTTGGGCGCATGCCCGAAATACCGTTTGTATTCACGGCTGAATTGGCTAGGTGACTCGTAGCCGACTTGGTAAGCGGTTTCGGTAATGCCTCGCTCTTCTTGTGCGATCAGTCGTCTGGCTTCCATCAGACGTAAGGATTTTTGATATTGCAGCGGTGAAAGGCTGGTTATCTTCTTGAAATGACTATGAAATCCAGATAATGAC